>NZ_JBHXJK010000052.1:0-60143 GCF_042723255.1 Amycolatopsis thailandensis | reverse complement strand
GTACATGATGGCCCCCTTCCTTGCGCTAGGCGCAAGGAAGGGGGCCATCATGTACTGGGGAAGCGGGCAGGAGCGGCGGTGACCACCCGGAACCGACGCCTCGGCGGAGCCCCGCTCTAGTCGCCGGAGACGCCCCAGATCGCCAGTTCGACGGCGACGTCGTTTTCGTAGAGCAGCGCGCAGTTCGCGCTCCACCGAGGGCGGCGCTCGTACGGCAGCTGTCCCGCCTTGTCGAGCTCGTCGAAACCCGCGACGGACGGTTCCTCGGTTCCGAAGGCGGCGAGGAGTTCGTCGTCGGTCAAGGGCCGGATCGTGCCGAAGTCGTCCTCGCCCGTGGCGCTGATGAACTCGTGGACGTCGAGCACGGAGTGGGTCCCGGACTCCTGGACGCTCTCCACCTCGTACAGCTCGTCGACCGAGTCCGGGCGGCCGAGTTCGTCCTCTTCCCAGAGGTAGTCACCCTCCGCGAAGACCTGCGCCTTCATCGCGTCCAGCGCGGCTTCCGGGTCGCCGTCGAACCGGCCGCGGACAGACCAAGCCGAAGCACCCACCGGGGCCACCTCCTCATTCGCCGAGCGAACAGCGTAACCGGCCCCGGTCCTTTCGGGTTCGGCCAAACGTGACAAATTTTCGCATTACCCTTTTCCAGAGTTCACCCCCCGGCTAACGTCGTCCGGCATCGTCCTTCCGCGACACCCACCCGCGACGAGTAGGGGCACCGCCATGTCCGACATCTCCAGGCGCACCTTCGCCACGGCAGGCGCCGCCGGCGTCGGCCTGCTGCTGTGCACGCCGACCGCCAACGCGCTCGACCGGGCGCTCGCGCTCACCACGACCCGCGCGACACGCACCGCGGGCACCACGCTGGAATCCGCGGCGGCCCCACTGAAGAGCGGTCCGAACTACACGCGGCTGACCGCGGGCCCCGGCTGGCCGCTCGTGGTCCGGGGCGATCTCGCCGCGCCGAAGTCCGGCCGCGACGACCGGCGCCGCGCGATGGCCTCGTTCGCGCAGTTCACCGACCTGCACTTCACCGACGCCGAGAGCCCGGCGCGGTTCGAGTACCTGCACCCGTTCGTCGGCTCGGCGCACCGGCCGCAGGAGACGCTCGGCCCGGTCGCGACGACGGCGCTGGTGGAGCGCGTGAACAGCCTCAAGGCGGGCCCGTTCACCGGACGGGCGATCGATTTCATGGTCACCACCGGCGACAACACCGACAACCACGAGCTGATCGAGCTCGAATGGTTCCTCAAGGTGCTCAACGGCGGCACGGTGAACCCCACGTCCGGCGACCCGAACACGCACGAAGGCGTCCAGACGTCCGGGTCTTCGCACTACTGGAATCCCGGCAAGCCGCTGGACGACGCGTACACGGAAAAGGGCTTCCCGCAGCTACCCGGCCTGCTCGGCGCGGCATCGAACACCTTCACCTCGCCTGGTCTCGACGTCCCGTGGTTCTGCACCTTCGGCAACCACGACGACAGCATCGTCGGCACCGTGCCGGATCTGCCGGGGATGGACGCCTGGTACACCGGCCGCTTCAAGGTGATCGGCAAGGACGAGACGACGTCGCGGAAGCTCGCCAAGGCGATCGGCTCCGGCTCCGGCGTCCCGATCACGGAACTGTTCGGCGGTTCGGGCACGATCCGCGAGATCACCCCCGACGAGCGACGGCGGCCGTTCAGCACCGCCGAGTTCGTGCAGCATCACCTCGACACCGCCAACACCGGACCCGGCCCGGTCGGCCACGGGTTCAGCGGGAACAACGCCGACGGACGGAACGTGTACTACACCTTCCGCATCGCGCCGGGCGTCGTCGGCATCAGCCTCGACACCACGACGATGGCCGGTCTCGCCGACGGGTCGATCGGGCTCGGGCAGTTCACCTGGGTGGAGAACACGCTCAAGCGCAACAGCTCGACGTACTACGACTTCTTCGGGCGCAAGGTCACGAAGAACGTGACGGACGAGCTGTTCATCCTGTTCAGCCACCACACCAGCGGCACCATGGGCAACGTCCTCCCGGACGCGCGGCACCCGCTGGAGCCGCGGCTCAACGGCGACACGTTCGTCTCGCTGTTGAACCGGTTCCCGAACGTGCTGGCGTGGGTCAACGGGCACACGCACCACAACAAGATCACCCCGCACCCCGGCAAGACGGCGAAGCAGGGCTTCTGGGAGATCAACACCGCGTCGCACATCGACTTCCCGCAGCACGCGCGGATCATCGAGGTCGCCGACAAC
Organism: Amycolatopsis thailandensis; assembly: GCF_042723255.1. Taxonomy (NCBI): domain Bacteria; kingdom Bacillati; phylum Actinomycetota; class Actinomycetes; order Pseudonocardiales; family Pseudonocardiaceae; genus Amycolatopsis; species Amycolatopsis thailandensis. The sequence goes on along the minus strand of NZ_JBHXJK010000052.1, from coordinate 57,899 downwards.
GCCGACGGCACGCTTTCGCTGTTCACGACGCTGATCGAGGCGGAGGCACCGTACGAGGCGTCGTACTCGGACACCTCGACGCAAGCGCTTGCGTCTCTTTACCGGGAGTTCTCGTACAACGACATCCACGCCTCGCTCGGCGCGGTCGGTACCGCCCAAGACCAGAACACCGAACTCCTGCTGACCCACCCCCTCGCCTGACACCCGGCGCCCCGCTGGTCGCGAAAGCGACACAAGCTCGGGCCGTCTTGCAGACAACTGTTTACATACCTCGCGCGACCGGCGAAAATCCCTTCCCTACTGGGTGGAATCGAGGGATGGAGCCGGGATGCGCATACGAGGGCTGGTCACGATGCTGACGATCGCGACGCTGACCGCGGTGACGGCACAGACGGCGGAGGCGGGCCCCGGCCGCGGAGACGACGAGTCGATCGACCACCACGAATGGTCCGGTCGACACGGTTTCCGTGACGGCAGACTGGAGGGGCTCGACCTCGACCGCGGCGCGCTGCGCATCGACCGCCCGATCGGCACCGTCGAGCACACGGAACCGGCACTCGGCACCACGAAAACCTACGAATACGGCCAATGGACGTCGAGGAGTCACAAGCAGGGCTTCGACGCCTCCCAGCTGGTCGCGTCGTGGAACGCGAAGACACCGGCCAAGACCTGGATCAAGATCGAGGCGAAGGGCCGCACCGCGTCGGGCGCCGAAACCGCCTGGTACGTCATGGGCCGGTGGGCCGCCGGGGACGCCGACATCAAGCGCACCAGCGTCGACGGCCAGAGCGACGCCAACGCCGCGGTCGACGTCGACACGCTCGTCATGAAGGCGGGAGTCGCGCTCAGGTCGTATCAGCTGCGGGTGAGCCTTTATCGCGAGGCCGGTTCCCGCGCCACGCCGTCGGTGACGTCGGTCGGCGCCATGACGTCGCTGGTCCCGGACCGGTTCGAGGTCCGGGCGACGAAACCGGGCCGCGCCACCGGCATCGAGCTCAAGGTGCCCGCCTACGCCCAGAACCTCCACAAAGGACAGTTCCCGGAATACGGGGGCGGCGGGGAGAACTGGTGCAGCCCCACGTCCACCGAAATGGTGGCCGAGTACTGGGGCAAACGGCCCAAGGCCGAGGACATGGCGTGGATCCCGGAGGGTTACGTCGATCCGACAGTCGCGTACGCGGCCCGTTACACGTTCGACTACGCCTATGACGGAACCGGCAACTGGCCGTTCAACACCGCGTACGCCGCTTCACTCGGACTGCGTGGGCACATCACCCGTTTGCACTCCTTGAACGAACTCGAAAACTACATCGCGCGCGGCATCCCGGTGATCACGTCGCAGTCGTTCAAGGCCGAGGAACTCGACGGCGCGGGCTACGGCACCGCCGGGCACATCATGGTCGTCGTCGGCTTCACGAAGGACGGCGACGTGATCGCGAACGACCCGGCCGCCAGCAGCAACGACCGAGTCCGGAACGTCTACAAGCGACACCAGTTCGAGACGATCTGGCAGCGCACCAAGCGATACAACACCACGGGCGGCGTTTCCAGCGGCCCGGGAGGGGTCGCTTACATCATCACGCCCAACTGAATCGGTTCCCCACCCGAGCGGATCTCGCGGCCGGAGTCGATTCCGTGGCAAGCTACGGAGTCGACTACTCGGAGGTGGGTATGCCGTACGAGGTGACGTGGTGAAACTCTTCACCGACGCCGATTTCCCCGCCGACCCGTACCCGGGAGCGCGGCCAGGTCATTCGTTCGTCCACTTCGACGGCGCCGGGCACAGTCTCGACACCGCGCCGGAAGGCTGGCGCGAGCGCCAAGCCGTGCTGGCCTACGGCTCGAACGCGTGCCCGTCGAAGATCACCTGGCTGCGGGAGAACATGGGCCTGACGGGCCCGGTCGTCGTCTGCAACGCGCGCTGCACCGACCTGGCCGCGGTCTGGGCGTCCGGCCTGCGGTTCCGGGACGGGCAGCGGCCCGCCACGCTCGCCGCCGCCCCGGGCATCGTCGAGGAGCACGCCGTCTGGTTCGCGACCCCGGAGCAGATCGCCGTCCTCGACGAATGCGAGGGCAACGGGCAGCGCTACCGCCTGGTGCGGCTGACCGCGCCGGCCATCACCCTCGACGACGGCACCGTGCTCGACGACGTGGTGGCCTACGTCGGCGCCGCGGACATCCGCCTGCCGATCCTGGTGGACGGCAGGCACATCCGCGTCGCCGACCTCGAACAGCGCCGGGCCGCGGCGCTGGAAGGAATCCCCGCCGAGACGCACGGCCTGGACTGCACGCTGGTCGAGGCCGGGACGCTGGTCAAAGAAGCTTCCCGGGATTGAGGATCCCGGCCGGATCCACGGCCTTTTTCGCCGCCCGCAACACTTCGACGCCGATTTCACCGATCTCCGCCGACAGGTACCGCGCGTGGTCGACACCGACGGCGTGGTGGTGCGAAATGGTGCCGATCCCGGTGATCGCCTCCGACGCCGCCGCCTTCGCCCGCTGCCATTGGCCGATCGGATCGGCCTCGTCGCGCGCGGTGAGCACGGTGAAGTACAGCGAAGCGCCCGTTTCGTACGCGTGCGAGACGTGGCACATGATGACGGCCCGGCCGAGCGTGGCCGTGAGCGCGGCGCGGACGGCGTCACGCAGGTCGCTCAGTTCCGCCCAGTACGCGGCGGTTTCCAGGGTTTCGACGCAGACACCGTTGTCCAGCAAGGCGTCCCGCTGCCGGGGTCCGGAAAACCGGCCGCGGCGCCAGGATTCGCCGAGCGCGTCACCGATGCGGACCGCGCCGAACGGCTCCAGCACCCGCGTGGTCTCCTGGCGTCGCCGGGCGACCTCGCGTTTCGACGCGCCTTCCCAGCCGACGATCAGCAGGCAGGGCGCGTGGACTCCGCGCGCTTTGAGATACCGTCGCAGCGCCTTGGTCTTCCAGTTGTCGTTGAGCGCGAGCGAAACCTCGCTTTCGTCCACATCGGACAGTCGTGTGACGTCCGCGAGCACGTGCCGCTGGGCGAGTTCGCGGACCGCCGCCGTGCCGTTCTCCCAGCCGTCGAGGACGTAGCCCTCGTAGCGGCGGACTTCCGGGACCGGGCGGACGCGGAGGGCGACCTCGGTGATCACGCCGAGCGTGCCCTCGCTGCCGACGGCGAGGTGCCGCAGATCGGGTCCGGCGGCCGACGCCGGCGCGACGCCGAGCTTCCATTCGCCGCGCGGGGTCGCGAGCCGGACGCCCGAAACCATGTCCTCGAACCGGCCGTAACCCGAAGAGGCCTGCCCGGCGGACCGGGTCGCGGCGTAGCCGCCGATCGTGGCGCGCTCGTAGGACTGGGGCACGTGCCCGAGGGTGAAACCGTGCCCAGCGAGCAGCCGATCGGCCTCCGGGCCGGTGACCCCCGCCTGCAGGACCGCGATCCGGGAGACCGGGTCGACGGAGACCAGGCCGTCGAGCCTGGTGAGGTCGAGCGCGATCACCGCGCTCTTGTCCCCGCGCAGCGCCGAGACCCCGCCGACCACCGACGTCCCGCCGCCGAACGGGACGACGCCGACGTCGTGCCGTGCGCAGATTTCCAGCACCGACTGGACTTCGCCGGGATTCCCCGGCAGGACGACGGCGTCCGGCACCGGAAAATCACCGAACCCGCGGCGCCGCACCAAGTCCAGATAGGACAGGCCGCTCGCCCGCGCGAGCCGTTCCCCCGGCGTCGCCAGAACGTGTTCGGCGCCGACGAGGTCTTCGAGGTCTCGCTTCGGCTGTTCGTCCAGTCGCGGTTCGGGAACGGACAGCGCCGATTCGGGTGCGAACGGCGCCGCGGAGGCCAGCGGGCCGATACGCTGGACGAGCCACCGCAGCGCCTTCGCCGGAAGGTGGGCCGCGTCACCCGCCTCGGGCGTCCAGGATCGTCTTAACCGGTGGTCAATAAGCTCGGTCACGACTACAGTGTTACATATGGACGTAAAACGTCACTCACCTGCGGAAACAGGCGTCTCGGCACTGGCGGACACCCGATCCCGCCAGGCCTCGACACGCGTGTCCGACGACGTTCTGCTCGACGCGGCGAAGAAGTGCGTGCTCGCCGTCGGCGTGCGGCGGACCACACTCGCCGAGATAGCGCGGACGGCGAAGGTCAGCCGGATGACCGTCTACCGCCGGTTCCCGGACGTGCGCAGCGTGCTCGCGACCCTCATGACCCGGGAATTCGGCGGCCTGCTGCAAGGCGCCGCCGAACCGGAGGTCGAACCGGCCCACTTCCGCGAGAAGCTCGTCCAGAGTTCGACGGCCGCCGTCGCCGCGCTGTCGGGCGACCCGCTGTTCCGCACACTGCTGGACCTCGACCCCGAACTGGTCCTGCCCTACATCGTCGAGCGGCTCGGGAAGACCCAGCGCTTCGCCGAAGGCGTGATCCTGCACCTGCTGCGAGGCGGCCACGAAGACGGCTCGATCCGCAAGGGCGACCTGCCCTCGCAGGCGCGCACCCTGTTGCTGCTCATCCAGTCCTTCACGTTCTCCTACCGGCCCGCCACCGCGGACGTGAACGAGAAAGCCCTGATGGCGGAGTTCGCCCACGTGCTCGACGCGGCGTTGCGACCGTGACGCCAGGCTCGCTCAACGCTCTGCGCCGTGAGCGGGAGCTCGCGGCACTGGCCGGCGGCGAGCGGGTCGACCTGGTGGTGGTCGGCGGCGGTGTCACCGGCACGGGGATCGCGCTGGACGCGGCCGCGCGCGGGCTCTCGGTGGCGCTGATCGAGGCGTACGACCTGGCGTACGGCACGTCGCGCTGGTCCAGCAAGCTGGTCCACGGCGGGCTTCGGTACCTCGCCAAGGGCGATCTGGCGCTGGCGCACGAAAGCGCGGTCGAACGCGGGATCCTGATGACCCGCACCGCCCCGCATCTCACCCGGGCGATCCCGCAGCTGTTCCCGCTGTATCCCGAGACTTCCCGCGGTCAGCAGGCGTTCATCATGACCGGCCTCGTCGCCGGTGACGGGCTCCGCCGGGCGGCCAGGACCCCGGCGTCGGTGCTGCCCCGGCCGCGGTCGATCCCGGCCGCGGAGGCGCTCGCGCTCACGCCCGGCCTGTCGCCCCAAGGCCTGCGTGGCGCGCTGCTGGCCTACGACGGCGCGCTGACCGACGACGCGCGGCTCGTGGTGAGCCTGGCGCGCACGGCGGCGTCACGCGGCGCGAAGATCCTCACGCGGGTCGAAGCCCTCCGGCTCGACGCCGATTCCGTGCTGGCCCGCGACCGGCTCACCGGGCAGGAGATCGAGATCCGCGCCGGTCAGGTCGTCAACGCGACGGGCGTCTGGGCGGGCGAGCTGGCGGAGTCGGTGCGGCTTCGGCCGTCCCGCGGTTCCCATCTCATCCTGGCTTCGGGGGCGGCACGGATCGGCGCGACGTCGGTCAACGTCCCCGTCCCCGGTGAGAACAACCGGTTCGTCTTCCTGCTGCCGCAACCCGACGGCCGCGTGTTCGTCGGGGTCACCGACGAACCGACGGACGGCCCGGTCCCGCGCGTGCCGACCGTGCCGGAGTCCGATGTGGACTTCCTGCTCGAAGTGGCGTCGAAGGCATTCACCCGCCCGCTGACCCGTGCCGACGTCGCGGGCTCGTTCGCCGGACTGCGGCCACTGGTCGAAGGCGGCGGCGGACGCAGCGCGGATCTCTCGCGCAAACACGCGGTGGTGACCGGCTCCGACGGCGTGCTCACCGTCGTCGGCGGCAAGCTGACGACGTACCGGAAGATGGCCGAGGACGCCGTCGACGCGGCGTTGAAGCGGTCCGGGCAGCGTGCCGGGCCGTCGACCACGTCCCGGCTCCCTTTGCTCGGCGCGACTCCGCGCCATCGTCTGTCCTCTGTGGACGCACCGGCCCGGCTGGTCGCCAAGTACGGCACCGAAGCGCCGCGTGTCGCGGCGCTCGGCGAGGTCGATCCGGAACTGGGCCTGCCGCTGTCCGACGGCACCGAGATCAGCGCGGCGGAGGTCGTCTGGGCCGTGCGGCACGAGGGCGCGCTCGACGTCGATGACGTCCTGGAGCGCCGCACCCGGCTCGGCCTGGTCACCTCCGACGCCGAGGCCGCCCGCGCCCGCGTCCAGGAGCTCGTCGACAAGTCGCTCGCCGGCCTCGCCTGACCGCGTTTCGTCCTCTGAATGCGGTACTTGCGTGCGCAACTACCGCATTTAGTCCTCTAGATGCGGTGAAGCGCGCCCTCAACTTGACGAGTCGTTGGGTTTTTGCAACAGTATGTTCCATGAGCCCGGTCAGACGCGGCAAAGAGCTGCCGATCTACAACCGGCTTCCCGTACTTCGCGCCGAGCGCGGACTGAGCCGGGCCGCCCTCGCGACGGCGGTCGAGGTCAATCCGCAGACCATCGGCGCACTCGAACGAGGCGACCACTACCCGAGCCTCGACCTGGCGTTTCGCATCTGCGCCGTGTTCGACCTCCCGGTCGAGGCCGTGTTCAGCCGCGAACCGTTCACGCCACTGTCCACTCAGGTCTACCGGGAGGGGGGAACATGAGTGAGGAACGAGGCCGTCTCGCGACGTACTGGGAGCGTCAGCAGGAGCGCTGGGAGGCGCTGGAACGCAAGCGAGCCCAGCGGCTTCCGTCCTGGCGGACGAGGAAACGGCGGCGGACGTTGAGCGTGTTCGTGGTGGCGGGCAACCTGATCCTGATCACCGGCGCCGCCCTGTTCCACGTGGCACCCGAGGTGGTCTTCTTCGTGTGCTGGTTCGGCGGCTGCGTCGTCGCGGGCGGCGCGCACTACCTGCTGCGGATCCTGACCGGCAAGATGAGCAACGGCTTCTCCAGCCGGCTCGACGAGCGCGAGCGGGAATGGCGTCACCGTGCCACGTTCATCAGCTACCAGGTCTTGGTCGCGCTGATGATCGTCGCGGTGTTCTATGGCCTGCTCGTCTCCGGCACCGAGGACGGCGGCGCGCGCGGCGCGATGATGGGCTGCGCGCTCCTGGTCGCCGGCACCACGCTGTCCGGCGTCATCCTGGGCTGGTCGCTGCCGGACGACGATCCGGAGGACTTCGAGGAGGTGACTCCCGCATGATCGTCACCAGGACCCGCTCTGATCGGCGGCGGCTCGCCGTCGCCGCGGTGATCGGCCACCTCGTGGTCATCGCCGGAGCCGCGTTGCTGCGCGAGCCGACGTTGTGGTTCGCCGTCGGCATGATGGGCCCCGGGCTGTGCCTGTGCGTCGGCGCCGCGGCCGTGTTGCGCCGTTCGGTCGGCAGACCCGGCTCCGCGGCGAAGGACCTCGACGAGCGCGAGCTGCTGCTGCGCGACCGCGCGCACTACGCGGCGTTCCAGGGGATCTGCCTGCTGATGCTGGTGGACCTCGCCTACGGGCTCTACGCGGCCGGGCAGCCGGATTCCGGCTCGTTGCTTTCTTCGATGACAGCGGCGTTGTTCGTCTTCGGTACGTCGCTGCCGGCGCTCTGGCTCGCCTGGAAGCTGCCGGACGACGATCCAGAGGACTTCGACGAGGGGATTCCGGCATGACCGGCCACAAGCGGCGCCACAAGGTGTCGATCGGGGTGATCGCCGTCGCTTTGGTGGCGGGCGGGGTGTTCGGCGGCGCGGTCAGGGCCGTATTGGTTTACCGGGCCACTTCGGTGGTGAGCAACGTCAAGCTGGACGGCTTGATCCAGCGCAACCGCACGGTTTCCGGCGTCCATCGGGGGATCACGGCGCTCGTGCGGTATTTGGAGGAGGGCAAGTGGAAATGACCGAGGGGAAACTGGAGATCGACCGGATCTCCAAGAAGTACGGCGCGAAGGTCGCGCTGGACGAGGTGAGCTTCGAGGTCCAGCCCGGTGAGCTGTTCGGGTTCGTCGGCAGCAACGGCGCGGGCAAGACCACCACGATGCGGATCGTCCTCGGGGTGCTGGCGGCCGACTCCGGCCAGGTGCGCCTCGGTGGCGCGCCGATCACCCACGAGACCCGCACGCACATCGGGTACATGCCGGAGGAACGCGGCCTGTACCCGAAGATGAAGGTGCTGGAGCAGCTGGTCTACCTCGCCGAACTGCACGGGATGTCGGCCAACGACGCCCACCGCAGCGCCGAGAACTGGATCGCCCGGCTCGGGCTGAGCGAACGCAAGAAGGACGAGGTCCAGAAGCTGAGCCTCGGCAACCAGCAGCGCGTGCAGCTCGCGGCCGCGCTGGTGCACGATCCGCGCGTCCTCGTGCTGGACGAGCCGTTCTCCGGCCTCGACCCGCTGGCCGTGGACGTGATGAGCGGTGTGCTGCGCGAGAAGGCGGCGACCGGGGTGCCGGTGGTGTTCTCCAGTCACCAGCTGGATCTGGTCGAGCGGTTGTGCGACCGGGTCGGCATCATCCGAAGTGGACGGATGGTCGCCTCGGGCACCGTCGGCGAGCTGACCGCGGGCGCGGGCAACGGCCTCGTCGTCACAGCGCCCAATGCCGCGCCCGGCTGGGCTTCGGCCGTTCCCGGTGTCCGGTCCGTCGAGCAGAACGGCCCGACGTCGATCCTCGAACTCGAGGCGGGAGCCGACGATCAGGCCGTGCTCGCCGCGGCGCTGGCCACCGGGCCGGTCACCGAATTCACCAAGCGCAGGCGTTCGCTGACCGAGCTGTTCCGCGACGCCGTCGCCGAGAAGCCCGCCGCACAGGGAGTTTCCGCATGAACACCGTTTCGTCGTGGCGCGCGGTCTGGCTCATCGCCAAACGTGAACTGAACACCCGGCTGCGCACCCGGTCCTTCGTGGTCGGCACCGCCGTGCTGCTGGTCATCCTGATGGGCTACGTCCTGCTGCAGTCGACGCTGGCCGACAACCAGGACAAGAGCAAGATCGGGCTCACCGGGCAGACCGCCGGGATCGCGCAGCAGCTCCAGAAGGCGGGTGAGGCGCTCGGCGAAAAGATCGAGACCGTCACCGTCGCCGATCCGGCCCAGGGCAAGACGCAGGTCGAGAGCGGCGATCTCGACGCGTTGCTGTCCGGCAACGCCACCGAGCTGAAGGTGCTCGTCAAGTCCGAATTGGACACCAAGCTGCGCACCGTGCTGAACGGCGTGTCCCAGCAGGAAGTGCTGAACGGCATCCTTTCCGAGGCCCAGAAGTCCCCCGACGAGGTGATGCGCACTGTCGGGCAGACGCAGGTCGAGGTCGACTCGATCAAACCGCCGGATCCGGAGAAGTCCCAGCGGATGGTGATCGGGCTGATCGTGGCCGTGCTGCTCTACATGAGCATCGTGACCTACGGGACGCTGGTCGCGCAGGGTGTGGTCGAGGAGAAGTCCAGCCGGGTCGTCGAGATCCTGCTCTCCACCGTCCGGCCGTGGCATCTGTTGCTGGGCAAGGTGATCGGGCTCGGCCTGGTCGGGCTGACGCAGCTGGTCATCATCGGCGGCGCGGGGTTGATCGTCGCCTCGGCGACCAACGTCCTGACGCTGTCCGGGGTCGCGACGGGCGCGCTGCTGTGGGGTGTGGTCTGGTACCTGCTCGGGTTCCTGCTGTACGCCACCGTCTACGGCGCGATGGGTTCGCTGGTCTCCCGGCAGGAGGACACCCAGTCGGTCATCGGCCCGGTCAACATCGTGCTGATCCTCGGCTTCGTCGTCGGGTTCAACCTGCTGGCGCAGTCCCCCGAGGGCACGGGGACGAAGATCCTGTCCCTGGTGCCGTTGCTCTCGCCGGTGCTGATGCCCGCGCGGATCGCGGCCGGGACCGTCGAGGTGTGGGAAGTCGCGCTGTCGCTGGGCCTGACCGTGGGCGCCATCGCCCTGTTCACCTGGCTGGGGGCGCGGATCTACCAGAACAGCGTCCTGCGGGTCGGCAGCCGGATCAAGCTTTCCGAGGCCCTGAAGGGCTGACCCCCAAGTACGTGAAGGCCCCCTTCATTGCGCCTAGGTACATGAAGGGGGCCTTCACGTACCTTTGATGGCGCCGTAGCGCTCCAGGGCGACCTGGCGTTCGTGGGCGTGGTCGACCATCGGCGCCGGATAATCCTTGACGCCCTGCGGCTTGTGCACCGCTTTCCCTTGCACGGAGCGGAGTTCGGGGACGTAACGGCGGACGTACTCGCCCGAGGGGTCGAACTTCTCCCCCTGCGTGGTCGGGTTGAAGATCCGGAAGTACGGCGCGGCGTCGGTGCCGCTGCCCGCCACCCACTGCCAGTTCAACTGGTTCGACGCGAGGTCGCCGTCGACGAGGTGCCGCATGAAGTGCCGGGCACCCAGCCACCACGGCAGGTGCAGATCCTTGACCAGGAAACTCGCGACGATCATCCGGACGCGGTTGTGCATCCAGCCCTCGGCGAGCAGCTGCCGCATCCCCGCGTCGACGATCGGGAATCCGGTGCGCCCCTCGCACCAGCGTTTGAAGCCCTCGTCGTCGCTCTCGTGTTCCATGGCGTCGAAGCGGGAGTCGTAGTTCTTGCGCGCGGTTTCGGGGCGGTGCCACAGGACGTCGGCGTGGAACTCGCGCCAGGCGAACTCGCCGCGCAGCGACTTCGCGCCTGATCCCTCGTTCCCGGCGAGGTCGGCCAGCAAGGTGCGCGGGTGGACGCAACCCCAGCGCAGATACGGCGAAAGCCTTGTCGTACCGGGGCGATCCGGGCGGTCGCGATCCTCGTCGTAGGTCTCCAGGCCGTCGTCGAGGAACTCGTGCCAGCGCTCCAGCGCGGCCTTCTCGCCGGGCTCCGGCAGCTCCATTCCTTTGAGCGACGGGGATTTGGGGAGCTTGACCGACCGCGGCGGCTCCACCCAGTCCACTATGGACTTTCCGGTGTCCGCCGGGCGCGGCCAGCCGTGGCGCACCCAGGCGCGGTAGAACGGGGTGAAGACGCGGTAGGGGTCGCCGTCCGGTTTGGTGATCCGGCCGGGGGTGACCGCGTACGAGGAGCCGGTCTCGGTCCAGGCGATGTCGTGCTCCGCCAAGGCCTTCTTGACCTCGTCGTCGCGGCGGCGGCCGTACGGGCCGGTGTCCGAGCTGACGTGCACGGCCGCGGCGCCGATCTCCCGCGCGGCCTTCACGACCTCCTTGACCGGGTCGCCCTTGACGAGCATCAGCCGTCCGCCGAGCTGGTCTTCCAACGCCTTGAGGCAGCCGTGCAGGAACGCGACGCGCGGCGCGCCGGAGGGCTTGAGGAGCGCGTCGTCGAGGACGTACAGCGCGAGGACGTGCTTGCTGTGCTTCGAGGCTTCCAGCAGGGCGGCGTGGTCGCCGAGGCGCAGGTCGCGGCGGAACCACAGCACTACGGGGGCTTCTTTGGTCACCCGGGGAACCCTAAGCGGTACCGGCGGTGAGCGCAGTCCGGCCCCCGGATGTCATGAGGGGTCCCCATGGGACGTTTTTCGCCCTATGGGGACCCCTTATGACACTTACGAGACCGGAGGGTCAGCGCTCCGAGATCGGCGCGTAGTCCCGCTCGGCGGAGCCGGTGTAGATCTGCCGCGGGCGGCCGATCTTGGTGGCCGGGTCCTGGATCATCTCGCGCCAGTGCGCGATCCAGCCCGGCAGACGGCCCAGCGCGAAGAGCACGGTGAAGTACTTCGTCGGGAAGCCGAGCGCCCGGTAGATCAGACCGGTGTAGAAGTCGACGTTCGGGTACAGCTTCCGCTCGATGAAGTAGTCGTCCGAGAGCGCGGTCTCTTCCAGCTTCTTCGCGATGTCGAGCAGCTGGTCGCCGCCCTTGAGCTTGGAGAGGATCTCGTCCGCGGTGTTCTTGATGATCTTCGCGCGCGGGTCGTAGTTCTTGTAGACCCGGTGCCCGAAGCCCATCAGGCGGACACCCTTTTCCTTGTTCTTCACGCGCCGGACGAAGTCCGCGACGTCGCCGCCATCGGCCTGGATGCCCTCGAGCATGTCCAGGACCGCGCTGTTGGCGCCACCGTGCAGCGGGCCGAACAGGGCGTTGATGCCCGCCGAGATCGAGGCGAACAGGTTCGCCTCGGAGGAGCCGACGAGGCGCACTGTCGAGGTCGAGCAGTTCTGCTCGTGGTCGGCGTGCAGGATGAACAGCAGGTCGAGCGCCTTGGCGACGTCCGGGTCGACCTCGTAGGGCTCGGCCGGGAAGCCGAAGGTCATCCGCAGGAAGTTCTCGACCAGGCCGAGCGAGTTGTCCGGGTACAGCAGCGGCTGGCCGACGGACTTCTTGTACGCGTACGCGGCCAGGGTCGGGACCTTGGCCAGCAGGCGGATGGTGGACAGCTCCACGTTCGCTTCGTCGAACGGGTTGAGCGAGTCCTGGTAGAAGGTCGACAGCGCCGATACCGCGCTGGAGAGCACCGGCATCGGGTGCGCGTCGCGCGGGAAGCCGCTGAAGAAGGCCTTGAGGTCTTCGTGCAGCAGGGTGTGACGCTGGATCTTGCCGGTGAACTCGTCCAGCTGGGCCTGGGTGGGCAGCTCGCCGTAGATGAGCAGGTACGAGACCTCGATGAAGGTCGACTTCCCGGCCAGCTGCTCGATCGGGTACCCGCGGTAGCGCAGGATGCCGGCGTCACCGTCGATGTAGGTGATGGCCGACGACGCGGCACCGGTGTTCACGAACCCCGGGTCGTGGGTGATGTACCCGGTCGTCGCCAGCAGCTTCCCCAGCTCGATCCCAGGCGCACCCTCGACCGGGTGGATCACCTTGAACTCGTGCTCGCCGTTGGGCAGGCGCAGCGTCGCGGTCTCGCCGGACTGCCCCGCAGCCGTCGTCGCGTCGGACATGTAAGTCCCTCTCACGTTCAGCACGGGCCGGCGGCGCCTGTAGGTTCCACAGGTACGCCCTCTTTCACGCGCGTGACCCACGGCCTCGCTGCACACCGCCCCGCTGGGGTATGAATTCCCCTCCACGCTAGTCGAGAATGGGGTCAACGCGCAGCGGGTGAGTTGCTCACAACAGCCCCTTTGGGACCAGGTTCACACGGCGGATGCCATATCGTCGGCCGTCGGCGGTTCCGCCCCACTCCGAGAGACCGTGATCGACGCCGCTTTCGCCGCGAATTCGAGCGCCGTGCGCCAGCCGTCGGCGTCGAGAGTGGACACGTCGCGCACCCCGTTCGAGTACAGCCACGCCAGGAGCGCGCCCTGCACGGTGTCACCCGCGCCGATGGTGTCGACGACGGCGACTCGGCGTGACGGGACCTGCGCGATTTCCCCCGCCCGTGTGATGACGGACAACCCCTGCGCGCCACGGGTGAGCACCACGGCATCAACTCCGCGAGAGGTCCAGACCTTTGCCGCTTCGACCGGATCGGCGCCTTCGGCGAGCCATTCCGTGTCGTCGTCGGAGATCTTGAGCAGGCGGATGTGCGGCAGCCAGGACTCGAACCGCGCCCGGTAAGCCGCCGGATCGGTGATCAGCGCCGCGCGGATGTTCGGGTCGAGGACGGTCAGCACGCCTCGGGCGGATTCACGGCGCAACACGGTTTCGTACGTGCTCGCGCCCGGCTCCAGGACCATGCCGAGAGTGCCGAGCGAGAGCGCCGTCACACCGTCCGGCAGCGGGCCGGGGTCGCCGACGAGCCTGTCCGCGGTGCCCTCGGTGTAGAAGGTGTACCGCGCGGAACCCTTTTCGTCGAGCGCGACCACGGCGAGTGTCGTCGGCTCGTTTCCCCGCTGCAGCAAGACGGTGTCGACGCCGGAGGCGTGCAACCGGTCCACCAGCGCGACCCCGAAACGGTCGTTCGAGACGCGCGAAAGGAAGCCCGTCGGGACGCCGAGCCGACCAGCGGCGAGCGCGACGTTGTACGGACCACCACCCATCCGGGGCAGCAGGGCGCGCAGCCCACCGTCCACAGTGGAATCCAACGGTTCACCAGGAACGAGGTCGACCAGCGCCTCTCCACCCACCACGATCACGGGCGCGATGCTAGCCGAGAGGGCGGCGAAACCACCATGATTGTCAGTTCAGGACATTTTTTGTCGCGATTCCTCCAAGCAAAAGCTCTGACAAAGCGGTGAACGCCTCGGCGTCGGTCACCCCGGTGCGCTGACCGACGACACCGGTCTGGATTCCCTCGATGATCAGCCCCGCCATTTCCGCGATCAGCCGCGCGTGCACCTCGCGGAAAACACCGTCGGTGACGCCGCGGTCGATGAACGACCGGATCCGCTGGGCCGCGGCGCGGCTGTTGAGCTGATACGCGTCCCGCGCCGGCGCGAATTCGGCGATGTCGGTCATGAAAGCGGCCGAAGCGCGATTCAGGTATTCGGAGATCCCGGCGAGGTACTCCCCGAGGATCTTCCGGGCGTCGTCGATACCGCCGATCCGCTCCTCCAGGAGCTCGGCGGCGCCCTTGAAAAAGTGCGCGACCACCTTGACCGCGAGCTGCTCCTTGCTGGGCGCGAGCGCGTAGAGGGTCGACTTCGAGCAGTGGAGCCGGGCGGCGAGGTCGTCCAGCGTGAACTGCGAGAACCCCTCGGAGAGGAAGAGGGCTTCGAGTTCCGAGAGCAGTGCTCGCTGACGCGCGGTGGGCTGACGGCGCGGGGTCCTGCTCTCGGTCATCGGATCACTATCCCTTACGCGGACGGTGTCCCCCCAGCGCCATCTACTGTACGCTGAATCAGCCCACAGTACTGTTTTGAGTACAGTTCAGCGCGGAGGAATCATGCCGGCGGACCGTCTGCTGCCCAGCACCGAGGCTCAGGATCTGATCGATCTGGCCAAGGAGATCGCACGCGAGGAACTCGCCCCGATCGCGAGCAAGTACGAAGAGACCGCGCACTTCCCGCGCGAGCAGTTCCGCCTGCTCGGCCAGGCCGGGCTGCTCGGGCTGCCGTACGCGGAGCGATGGGGTGGCGGCGAGCTGCCGTACGAGGTCTACCTGCAGGTTCTCGAGGAGATCGCGGCCGCGTGGATGTCGGTCGGTGTCGGGCTGTCGGTGCACACGATGTCCTGCTTCGCGCTGGCCCACCACGGCAGCGACGAGCAGCGCGACCGCTGGCTGCCCGCGATGCTGGAAGGCGGTCTGCTGGGCGCGTACGCGCTCTCGGAGACCCACGCCGGCTCCGACGCGGCCGCCCTCTCGACCCGCGCGCGGCGCGACGGCGAGCAGTACGTCGTGAACGGCACGAAGGCGTGGATCACCCACGCGGGTGAGGCCGACTTCTACACGACCATGGTGCGCACCAGCGACGACGGCGGCCAGGGCATCAGCTGCCTGCTCGTCGACGCGGCGACGCCGGGTCTCTCGGCCGCGCCGCCCGAGCGGAAAATGGGCCTCACCGGGTCGACCACCGCGCAGATGCTGTTCGAGGACGCCGCCGTCGACGCCGACCGGCGGATCGGCGAGGAGGGCGAGGGACTGAAGATCGCGCTGTCCTCGCTCAGCTCCGGACGCCTCGGCATCGCCGCCTGCGCCGTCGGCCTCGCGCAGGCCGCGCTGGACGAGGCCCTCGAATACGCGAAGGGCCGCACGCAGTTCGGGCGGCCGATCATCGAGTTCCAGGGCCTGGAGTTCCTGCTGGCCGACATGGCCGCCACCGTCGAGACGTCACGCGCGATGTACCTCGACGCCGCCCGCCGCCGCGACCGCGGACTGCCGTTCCAGCGGCAGGCGTCGATCGCGAAGCTCGTCGCGACCGACGGCGCGATGAAGGTGACCACCGACGCGGTGCAGGTCCTCGGCGGCGCCGGCTACACGAAGGACTTCCCGGTGGAGCGGTACATGCGGGAGGCGAAGGTGCCGCAGATCTTCGAGGGCACGAACCAGATCCAGCGCATGGTGATCGCGCGGGAACTCCGGAAGGCCTGACTCTCCGCACTGATACGATCACCAGTGGTCACTCGGCAGCCATGAGACACTGTGGAGGACGTGAGGAGACGCTGTGACAGCCCTTCCCTTTTCCACAACGGGGTCGCACGGTGAGTCAGGGTGGGCCATCCCGGAGCACCTGCTGTCCGTCGCGGAGTACGCGGCGCTCGGTGAGCCCGATTCGGGATTCACCGAGCTCGTGGAAGGCCGCCTCGTCATGTCACCGAGCCCCAAGAGGCGGCACAACAAGGCGCTGTACGCCTTGGCGAGACAGCTGGAATCGCAGCTGCCCGATCACCTCGAGTTCGTCCAGGACATCGACGTCGACCTAGGGCTGGTTCCACCTGGTGAGCCGGGCTTCGCCAGGCGTCCGGACCTGATCATCGCCCTTCGCGAAGCGGGCGACCGGATCGACGCGGAAGACACGATGTATCACGCGGACGACGTCGTCGTGGTGGTCGAGATCGTGTCACCGGGCTCGAAGCGCACCGACTACGTGACCAAGCACGGCGAGTACGCCGACGCGGGGATTCCGCATTACTGGATCGTCGATCTCAGCGAGCCCGTCTCGCTTGTCGCCTGCCATCAAGCGGGTGAACTCGGCTACCAGGATGCTCCCGCCATGACCGGTGAATTCACCGCCACCGAGCCGTTTCCGGTGAAATTGGACCTCGGCCGGCTGCTTTCCTAGCACGGAACCGCTTCGCTACCGACCTCGTGAGTGGCAAGGACGGCCTGTCGTCCGTCTGATCACGCGAGTTCGCCTTCCGGCCCGGCGACCAGGCCGGTCCAGGTGCTCGTGAGTGGTAAGTGCCGTTAGAACGACACTTACCACTCACGACCCACGTGACCGAACGGCCGCCTGCTCAGCCTTCGCGGTAACGCCTGTCTTCGGTGACGCCGACCCCGGCTTCCTCGTCGAAGTGGTAGACCTCGCGCCCGCGCACGAACACCCGCATCGCGCGGTTCATCACGTCCAGCGGGTCGCCCGACCAGATGGCCACGTCCGCGTCGAGGCCCGGCTTCAGCGCGCCGACCTGGTCGTCGAGGCCCAGCATCGCGGCCGGGTTGACGGTCAGCGCCTTCAGCGCGGTCTCCGGGTCGAGGCCGTCCTTCACCGACAGCGCCGCCTGGTACACCAGGAAGTTGATCGGCACGACCGGGTGGTCCGTGGTGATCGCGATCCGCACGCCCGCCCTGGCGAGGATGCCGGGCGCGCGCAGGGTGCGGTTGCGCAGCTCCACTTTGGACTTGGTGGTGAACAGCGGGCCGAGGATCACCGGCACGTCGCGCTCGGCGAGCAGGTCCGCGATCAGGTGGCCTTCGGTGCCGTGGTTGATCACCAGTTTGTAGCCGAACTCGTCCGCCAGCCGGATCGCGGTGACCATGTCGTCGGCGCGGTGGACGTGCTGGTCCCAGTACAGCTCGCCGTCGAGGACCTTGGCCAGCGTCTCCTTGGTCAGGTCGACGTCGAACGGCTTGCCCTCGCCGGCGGCGTGGTCGCGCTGGGCGGCGTAGTTGCGCGCGGCGGTGAACGCGTCGCGGATGGTCGACGCGACGCCGAGCCTGGTCGACGGCGTCTGCTTCCTGTCGCCGTAGACCCGCTTCGGGTTCTCGCCGAGCGCGCTCTTCACGCTGACACCCTCGGCGAAGATCATGTCGAGCACTGTCCGGCCCCAGGTCTTGACGCCGATCGTCTGCCCGCCGATCGGGTTCCCCGAACCCGGCTTGATAACGACGCTCGTGACACCGCCCGCGAGCGCGTCGTCGAAGCCGGGCTCGTACGGGTCGATCCCGTCGATCGCCCGGAACCGCGCGCCGTTGGGGTCGGTCATCTCGTTGGTGTCGTTGCCCGACCAGCCTTCGCCGTCCTCGTGGACGCCGAGGTGGGCGTGCGCGTCGATGAACCCGGGCAGCACCCAGCTGCCCGCGGCGTCGATCAGTTCCGCGTCGTCGGGGACGTCGAC
This sequence comes from Amycolatopsis thailandensis, assembly GCF_042723255.1. NCBI lineage: Bacteria > Bacillati > Actinomycetota > Actinomycetes > Pseudonocardiales > Pseudonocardiaceae > Amycolatopsis > Amycolatopsis thailandensis. The sequence goes on along the minus strand of NZ_JBHXJK010000052.1, from coordinate 40,209 downwards.
GTCGGCGTCCGTGCCGACCGCGACGATCTTTCCGTTCTCGATGAGGACCGTGCCGCCGTCGATGGGTTCACCGTCGACAGGGACGACGTAACCACCGACGATGGCCTTGACCTGTGCTTTGTCAGACATACTTTGACACGCTAACGAACTGTGCCGTCCGTCCGCACGCGGGGCTTTTCGAAGTGGACGAGCTCGTAGTGTTCCTCGGGCGTGCGGTGCGTCTCGACGTAGCCGAGCTTCCGGTACATCCGGAGCGGACCGGCGCTGCGCTCGCCGGTGAACAGCCGGAACACGGTCACGGACGGCGGCATGGCCGCTTCGGCGGCGAGAAGCAGCGCGCTGCCGAGCCCGTGTCCCTGCCTGTCCGGGGCCACGATGAGCCTGCCGACGAGACCGGCGCCGCCGTCCACGACGATCCGGACGCTGGCCACCAGCCGTCCGGATTCCCTGACGCCCCAGGCGAAACACGCGGGATCGCCCAGGGCCTCCTTGGTCTGTTCGAAGGTCTCCAGCAGCGGCGGGAGGTCGATGTTCTCGTGCGCCCTCGCCTCCGGGACGTACGCCGCGCGCTGCAGCGTGAGCACTTCGCCCGCGTCCACGGGCCCCAGCCGAAGCGGCGGTGACGGCGGTGATGCCATCAGCGCACCCTGATTCCCCAGCTCCCGGTCCACGAGGAGGCGGGCTCCAGGTCGATCAGGTCGGTGCCGGTGTTGAGCGCGTCGGCGGGGCAGGTCATCGGCTCGATCGCCACCGCCCGGCCGCGGCCGACCAGGTCGTCCGGCGTGAACACCTGCGCCCAGTGGAAGTCCGGCCCGGCCCAGACCACCAGCTCCCGCTCGCCGTGCGAGAGGACGAACTGGTGGTTGCCGTCGTCCGCGACGCTCAGCCCGCCGAACGCCGTGTCGAGGTCGACGCCTTCAAGGAGCTTGCCGGACCGGAAGTCGTACTCGGTCCCCTCGACGTCCTGCTCCTCGGCGTACGGCATCTGCTCGTCGCCGAGGTACGGCCGGACCCGGCTCGCGGGCAGCGTCAGGGTCAGCTCGTCGGTGGGCACGTCACCGACGCGGAAGTACGGGTGTGTGCCGAGCCCGACGCCGATCGGGCTCTCGCCCTCGTTGCGGATCTCGTGCGTGACGACCAGTTCGCGCGGCGAGATCTCGTAGGTGATCGTCGCGCGCAACGGCACCGGCCAGCCCTCCTGCGCCGGGACGTCGACGGCCAGGGTGATCGACGACTCCGCGTGCTCCAGCAGCTCCCACTCTTCGTGCCGGGTCAGGCCGTGGATCGCGTTGCCGCGCGCCTCCTCGGTGATCGGGAGCTGCTGCTTCTCGCCCTGGTGGACCCACTGGCCGCCCTTGGTGCGGTTCGGCCAGGGAAGCAGCACCTGCCCGGCACCCTTCGGCGGCTTCTCGTCCTCGGCGAAGGCCTCGACGTACGGCACACCGCCGACCTCGAACGCGCGCAACCCGGCACCGATCTCGGTGACGACGGCGCGCGCGTTGCCGCGGGTGATCTCGAACTGCTCTCCGGTGGGATTGGCCATGCCGACGAGGTTACTGTGAGAATGCCCCGCCCGGACGAAGGAGACCGCCGCGATGACCGTTCCCGGCTACCCCAGCACCGTCGGCCGCGTCTTGGAGCGGAGCGCGCGCCGTGTCCCGGGCAGGGTCGCGCTCACGTTCGCCGATCGCGTGTGGACGTACGCGGAGCTCGATCGCGCGGCGGGACGGGTCGCGGCGAAGCTGCTCGAAAGCGGACTCGTCCACGGTGACCGCGTCGCGGCGTTCGGCAAGAACTCCGACGCGTACTTGTTGCTGTATCTCGGTTGCGCGCGGGCCGGGCTGGTGCACGTGCCGGTGAACTTCAACGCTCGCGGCGAAGAACTCGAGTACCTGCTCACCCAGTCCGAACCCGCTGTCGCCTTCGTCGATCCCGCGCTGGCCGAGCACGTGACGTCCGACCATAAGTCCACTTCGGACATTCTCGGCTGGGCGCTCGACGAGACCGTCGTCCCGCACGAGGAGTCCGGTGTCGCGGACGACGATCTCGTACAGCTGCTCTACACGTCCGGGACGACCTCCCGGCCGAAGGGCGCGATGCTCACCCATCGCGCGCTGGTGCACGAATACTCGTCCTGCATCGCCGCGCTGGACCTGAGCGACCGCGACGTGCCGCTGCACGCGCTGCCGCTGTACCACTCGGCGCAGATGCACGTGTTCCTCATGCCGGGTCTGGCCGTCGGCGCGACGAACCATCTCGTCGAGGCGCCCGATCTCGGCGACATCCTCGCGCGGATCCCGCGCCAGGGCGTCACTTCCCTCTTCTTCCCGCCGACCGTCTGGGTGGGACTCGCGAATCATCCCGGCCTCGCGGACGCGGATCTGAGCGGTCTCACCAAGGCGTACTACGGCGCGTCGATCATGCCCGTGCCGGTGCTGAACAAACTCCGCGGACAGCTGCCGGGGGTCGGCTTCTACAACTGCTTCGGCCAGTCGGAGATCGGTCCACTCGCGACAGTGCTGCGCCCCGAAGAGCACGACGCGCGACCGGATTCCGTCGGCCGCCCGGTCTTGTTCGTCGAGACGCGCGTGGTGGACGCCGAGATGAACGACCTCCCGCCGGGCGAACTCGGCGAGGTCGTGTACCGCTCTCCCCAGCTGTGCACGGGTTACTGGGGCAAGCCCGAGGAGTCAGTGGAGGCTTTCACGGGTGGCTGGTTCCACTCCGGCGATCTGGTGCGCCAGGACGAGGAGGGTTACCTGTTCGTGGTCGACCGGATCAAGGACGTCGTCAACACCGGCGGCGTGCTCGTCGCGTCGCGCGAGGTGGAGGACGCGCTGTACGCACACCCCGCCGTCGCCGAGGTCGCCGTCGTCGGTCTGCCGCACGAACGCTGGATCGAGGCTATCGCCGCGGTGGTCGTGGCGAAGGAGTCCGTCGAGGAAGCGGAGTTGATCGAGTTCGCCAAGAAGTCACTGGCGGCGCACAAGGTCCCGAAGTCGGTGCATTTCGTCGGCGAACTGCCGAAGAACGCTTCCGGGAAACTTCTCAAACGCGAGCTGCGGCAACAGTTCGGCGGTTCAGCGTCCGCGATCGGGGTCTAGCGCTTCGGCGTACGCGGCGAACTCGCAAGCCGCTTCGAGACTGCCCGGGCGCGGCGGATCTTCGGGATCCCAGCCGAGTTCGCGATCTCGAAGGACTTGCGTGAGCAACGACCGCCAGCGTGGATCGAGGTGTTCGCGAGCCCATTCGAGCGCGCCGCGCTTCGACTCGACCTCGGCCGTGCGCAAGGTGTAGAGCACGCGGCAACAAGTCGACACGATGTAGCGCTGGGTCCACGCGATGTCGAAGGGCGCCCAGGTCCGGATGCCGTCGACCAGGCCGTGCAGCTCCTCGCGCATCGCCGCGCGCATCGCCTCCGGCGGCGGTTCGTCGACCAGGCTCGCGATCGGCGGGCCGTCGAGCACGACGCCGCGGTGGCGCAGGATCCAGCGGGTGTGGAGGCTGTTGCAGTGCGTGTCCCAGATCAGGACGCGATGGCCGTGATCGCAGTACAGCCAGGGCGTGCCGAGCCCTTGGCTCGTCCTCAACGAGGCTACGTCCGCGTACGAGCCCTCGATTTCCTTGCACCAGAAGCCTTCCCTGGTGGGAAGTTCGTCGTGGAGAACGCGGAGGGCCGCCTCGGCCTCGCCGCTCGGCGGTTCGGTGGTCGCGATGATGAAGTCGCAGTCGCTGTGGAGGTCTCCGGCTCCGAGTGCGAAGGACCCCTGGACGTACGCGCCGACGTAGGTGTCGCCGAGGATCTCGCGGGCGGAAGCGACCAAGTCGGTGAGGACTTGATCGAGTTCCGCGTAGGGCGTGTACACGGTGCGGACGCTACCCGGTCTCGCGTAGGATCTCCCATGCGTTGAACCCGTCCTCGGCGTGCGGACTGCCAAGCGCGAGCCAGGCCGGGTGCCGAGAGTCGTCGAGGCAATCGACGAGACAGCCGAAGCGGGGTATGGCCGGCGGCTCCCCGGGAAAGAGCTCATCGGGGTCATCGACGAGTGAAGTCAGGAACGCGATGTCGGAGATATGACGACTGGGCGCACCTGGCTTCACCGGCTCATCGATCAAGGCCTTCACCTTGACGACCAGAGCGGCGGCCAGCCCAGGCAGATAGAGGGTCGCCGACTTCCCGTCGTAGACGACCGAGAGCGGCCGCGCGTCGTCCAGCGCCGTCTTGCCACCGGGGATCGAGACGATCTTTCCGGCGGGCGTCCGGAGTTTTGGGGCGGCGCGAGCGCCGAGTTTGTCCGGCGCGAGGATGTCGATCACCATGCCGCTGTCCGGGTGCAGGTAGCGATGCGCTTTGCCGTCCGCACTGATGCCATCGACCTCGTAGCCAAGGTTCTTGAGCACTTCGTGCGCGCGAGGGAACGCGTCGAGCGTGAAACGAACATCGAAGAGTAGATCGATGTCCTTGGTCACGCGTGGGATCGAACGACCGGCCAGCAGACCGTGGAGGATGACCATCTGCCCGCCGATCATGACCCAAGGTTTGGGCAACCGGTCAGCGAGGTCGAACATCGCGGGCCAGACGATACGGTCACCCCCGCCCTGCAACGGTGGCAAAGCCAGCGTGCCCAGACCGGGCCGCGCGGAATCGATCATCCGCCGAGCTTATGCACCTCGCCCAAACGGGTGAGAAGTTGTTGCGCCGCAAGGACAGAGCGCTCATCCCCGGCATCGAGCAGATCCGCCGCGACGGCCGCCGGGATCGCGTAGCCGTCCGATCCCGGCGGACGAAGAACACCAGACAGGGCCGGAACGCGGATCACCGCGTTGGGCTCCGCACTGTCCAGTCGAAGCCGTCGTGACCGCGCGAGCTCCTCGAAACGGGCGGCGTCCACGTAGAACTCCTCGTCCGCGCCCCCCGCCATCAAATCGGCACCGTAATGACCAGCGGCGGCCGGGCCGCTGACAACAGCATGCGGGTCCTCCCGCAGCCGTGCGAGCGGGCCAGCCAGCATCCGGACGCGGTACACGCGCGCACGGCCGGAGAGCAGGCGCGGCCATTGAGCGGGCTCGCGTTCCCGCGCGTAGCGCTTGAGCCGGACCCGCTCGGACGGCGAGATCCACGACGGGTTAGAGCCGCTCAGCGACCACAAGAATCCCCAGGCCATCCGCGCGGAAAGCGGGCGGCCGGCAGCGGGCTTCACCACGCTCTTCCGATGCTCGACCGATCGGGCATCGATCAGCAGTTCACGGCCGATCCGAATCGCGTCGAGCCTGCCGCCGTGCACGAGTTCGCGGACGCGCTCTCGTGAAATGTCCAGAACCTGCGCCGCCCGCGCGACCGGGAGCAACTGGGCCGAGTCGACCATGCCCGCTCCCCTTCAGCCGCCGGTCGGTTCACCGCCCAGTTTACACAAACATTCGCAAAACAGAGGGTTTGTGTAAACCAGTCTTACTAGACCGGTCGTCATAGTTTGAGCTACAGTCGGCCGCATGGTCCGCCGCACCGACACCCGGCAGCGCATGCTCGACTCCGCCGCCGAGCTCTTCCACCAGCAGGGTTATCACGCCACCGGTCTCAACCAGCTCGTCGCCGCCGTCGGCGCGCCCAAGGGATCGCTCTACTTCCACTTCCCCGGCGGCAAGGAACAGCTGGCCGCCGAGGCCATCCGCCAGTCCGCCGATCGGCTCTGCGACCAGTTGCGCGCGATCGTCGCGAGCTCGCCCGACGTGATCACGGGCATCGAGAACGTCGTCGACGCGCTCGCGAAGTCCTTGGAGGAGTCTGATTTCCAGCGAGGTTGCCCGCTCGCGACGGTCGCGCTCGACGCGTCGGGTGACAGCGAGGAGATCCGCCGGGCCTGCGCCGACGGTTACACCTCCTGGCACACCCTGATCGCCGAAGCGCTGAACACCGACAAGGCGGCCCACCTGGCGACAGTCGTCCTCGCCGCCGTCGAGGGCGGCTTGCTGCTGGCCAAGACGTTGCACGACACCGCGCCGCTGCGCGCGATCGCCCCTCACCTTCGCACCACACTCGAACGGGAGCTGCCCTGATGCGCGTCCACCATCTCAACTGCGGGACCATGCGGCCGCTCGGCGGCAAACTCGTCGACGGCAAGCCCGGCCTGTTCCGCCGCGCGGAACTGATCTGCCACTGTCTTCTGCTGGAGACCGACACCGGGCTCGTGCTCATCGAGACCGGCGTCGGGACCCCGACCGTCACCCGGCCGGTCGAATGGCTCGGTGCCGGTTTCGTCCGGCTGGTCCACCCCGACAGCGACGACGACCTCAGCGCCACCACGCAGATCCGCGAACTCGGCTTCGACCCGGCCGACGTGCGCGACATCGTGCTCACCCACCTCGACCTCGATCACGCGGGCGGGCTCGTCGACTTCCCGCGGGCGCGGGTCCACGTGCACGCCCGCGAGCTCCAGGCGCTCGAAAAGCCGGTCGACCGCAAGGAGGCCGGCCGCTACCGGAAGGTCCAGTTCAGCCACGGCCCGATCTGGAAGTCGTACCGCGCCGACGGCGAGCCCTGGTTCGGTTTCGACGCCGTCCGCGAGCTCGAAGGTGTGCCGGACGTCCTGATCATCCCCCTCGCCGGGCACACCCGCGGCCACGCCGGCGTCGCTGTCGACACGGGTGACGGCTGGCTCCTCAACGCCGGTGACGCCGTCTTCCACGGCGGCGAACTGGCGGAAAAGCCGCACATCCCCTTCGCACTCGGCTTCTTCGAGTCGTACATGCAGACGGAGAAAACGGCACGACTGGACAACCAGCGCCGGCTGCGCGAACTTGTCAGTAACAACGGTGACGAAGTGACGGTGTTCGCCGCGCACGACGCCACCGCATTCGAACGGCTCAGCCAGAGGAGCAGGCTATGAAGGTCCACCATCTGAACTGCGGCACGATGCGGGCGCCGGGAGGCAAGTTCCTCGACGGCCAGCCCGGTCTGCTGCGCCGCTCGGAGCTGGTGGCGCACTGCCTTCTGATCGAGACCGGCGACGGGCTCGTGCTGGTGGACACCGGTTTCGGCCGCAAGGGTGTCGCGAATCCCGGCGCGTGGCTCGGCACGCCGTTCACGATCATGGTCGGCGCGAAGCCGGTCGAGGTGGAAACGGCGGCCCACCAGGTCGAAGCTCTCGGCCACAAGCCGGAGGACGTGCGGCACATCGTCTGCACCCACCTCGACGTCGATCACGCGGGCGGGCTCGCGGACTTCCCGAACGCGGTCGTGCACGTCCGCACCTCGGAGCACGACGCGGCGACCTCACCCGCGAACGCGAGCGAGAAGTTCCGGTTCCGCGCCAACCAGTTCGCCCACCGTCCACTGTGGAGCACCTACGACGAGGCCGGTGACGAGTGGTTCGGCTTCCAGGCCGTCCGCGAGCTCAAAGGCCTGCCGCCGGAGATCCTGCTGGTGCCGCTCGCGGGACACACCAAGGGCCACACCGGGGTCGCGGTCGACACCGGCGACGGCTGGCTGCTGCACGCGGGTGACGCGTACTTCTTCCACGGTCAGATGGATCCGGTGAAACCGCACTGCCCGCCGGGGATGACCGTATTCCAGAACATGGTGCAGACGCTGCGCAAGCCGCGTCTGGAGAACGTCGAACGGCTGCGGGAGCTGAGCCGAGAACACGCCGACGAGATCACCGTGTTCTCGGCCCACAGCCCGGTGGAGTACCAGGCCCTCAGCCGCGGTTAGGGGTCAGCCGACCGGCGGCTCGATGGGCTGCCGGTCCTCCTCGCTGTGCGTCGCCCGCATGACGAGCCAGTTGATCCCCCACAGCACGACACCGACGCCGAGCAGGATCGCGGCGACCTTGTAGTCGCGCGCGGGCCGTCCGGACAACGGTGTCACCAGGTAGACACAGAAGATCGCGGCCAGCACCGGGACGATCGTCGGCGCACGGAAATGCTTGTGCGCCGACTTTTCCTTGCGCAGCACCAGCACGGCGACGTTGACGATGGCGAAGACGGCCAGCAGCAGCAACGCCGTCGTACCGCCGAGCACGCTGATGTCCACAAAGGACACGAGACCGATGGCGATGACGCTGGTGAACACGATCGCCACCCACGGGCTGCGGCGGAACGGGTGCACGGTGCCGAGCTGCTTCGGGATGATCCGCTGGTTCGCCATGCCGTAGAGCAGGCGGCTGGCCATCAGCATGTTGATCAGCGCCGAGTTGATGACCGCGAAGAGACCGATCGCGGAGAAGACCTCGCGCGGGAACCCGGGCGCCCCGACGTCGAGCACCTTCAGCAGCGCGCTGCTCTTGGCGGCCTCCAGCTCGTCGGCGGGCACCAGCAGCGAAGAGGTCACGGAGACCAGGATGTAGATGGTCGCGGCGATGACCATGCCCCACAGCATCGCCTTCGGGAAGATCCGGATCGGGTCCTTGCACTCCTCGGCCATGTTGACCGAGTCCTCGAAACCGACCATCGCGAAGAACGCCAGCGACGTCGCCGAGGTGATCGCCACCAGCATCGTCTGGTTCTCGGTGTCGAACTCGACCAGCCGCGAGGCGTCCCCGTTGCCGTTGAGCACCGCCCAGACACCGACCCCGATGATGATCAGCAGCCCGCCGATCTCGATGCAGGTCAGCACCACGTTGGTCTTCACCGATTCGGAGACCCCACGGAAGTTGATCAGCCCGAGTCCGATCACGAACAGGATCGCCACCAGTGGCATCGGCGCGGTGATGAACTCGGCGAGATAGGTGTCTCCGAAGGCCTTCGCCGCGGACGAGGCCGACGTGATCCCCGAACACATCACCGCGAACGCCACCATGAAGGTGAGGAAGCGGATCTTGAACGCCTTGTGCGTGTACAGCGCGGCCCCCGCCGCCTGCGGGTACTTGCCGACCAGTTCCAGGTAGCTGAACGCGGTCATGATCGCGACCACGAAGGCGATCAGGAACGGCAGCCAGAGCGCGCCGCCAACCCGTCCCGCCACTTGCCCGGTGAGCGCGTAGACGCCCGTCCCGATGATGTCCCCCACCACGAAGAACAGCAGGAGCTTGGAACCCATGACCCGTTTGAGGCTCGGCTGACCGGCAGGGCCGGCCTGTTCCGTTGTCGTCGTGTCCGCCATGCGGCAAGAGTGTGCCGCATCACGTCTGTGGCCGACAGTCCGATTTGGTCAGTTCTTCGTCACGGGTTGACGGAGACCGATTCGGGGTATCAGTTCGCGTCGACCGCGGTCTTCACCAGCGGGAGCATCATCTCCTGCGTCATCTTGATCGGCCCGGTGTAGTTGACCAGCATCGGGACGTTGTTCACGACTTCGGCGACCGCCAGCGTCGCGGTCTTGTTCTCGTCGGTGTAGTAGATGGCGCCCTCACCGACCCCGGCGACGTCCTTCGCGTTCGTCTTCGCCTTCTTCATCGCCGCGATCATCTCGGGGGGCTTGATCTTGTTGCCTTCGAAGCGGGTCACGGCGAGCGCGCCGAGTTCCTTGCCGTTCGCGGAGTAGACGCAGCTCCTGGCCTTGCCGCCGTTGGCTGCGTTGTCCTGCACCGGGCCCGGCGCCGACGTCACGCCCTGGATGTTGATCGCCTTCGAGACGGCCTCGGCGGGCAGCAGCGCGCACGGCTCCTTCGAACCGGCGCCACCGGTGGGAGCGGCCGAAGAACTCGGCGCGGCGGAGGAGGACGGAGCGGGCGCCTGGCTCGACGGCTTCGCCGCGTTGTCCGACTTCCCGTCCCCGGAAGAACAGGCGGAAAGGGTCGCGATGACAGCGGCGAATCCGACGATCGCTCGTGAAATACGCATGGGCCCGACGATAGCCCCGGCGAATCAGTCCACCGGGGCCCGGTACCGCCAGAAGGACGGGATCAGCAGGGCGGCGGCGACGACCAGCACGATGACCAGCACCCCGCCGCCCGAGGCGGCGGCCGCGGTGCCGACACCGGCGGCAGCCCAGCCGTGGGTGAGGTCGGCGATCCGCGGACCGCCCGCGACGACGACGGTGAACACGCCCTGGAGCCGTCCGCGCATCTCGTCGGTGGTGGCGACCTGCAGGATCGACATCCGGTAGATCGCGCTGACCATGTCGGCGGCCCCGGCGAGCGCCATGAAGAAGACCGCGAGCCACAGCGAGTTCGCGAGTCCGAAGCCGACGATGGCGGCGCCCCAGACGCAGACCGAGATGATCACGCCGGCACCTTGTTTGCCGATCTTGGTCAGCCAGCCGGAGAAGAGGCCGATCAGCATCGCGCCAGCCGGGAGCGCGGCGTACAGCCAGCCCAGCGCCGGTCCGCCGCCGGGCGGGTCGCCGAAGGTGCGTTCCGCCATCTCCGGGATCAGCGCCCGCGGCATGCCCGCGACCATCGCGATGATGTCGACGAGGAAGGACGCCAGCAGGATCTTCTGGGTCGCCAGGTATTTGAAGCCGTCGATGATGTCGCGGATCCCGGCGCGGCGCGCGATCTCGCCGAGCGGCGGGATCGGGGGCAGCTTCCAGACTGCGATGAGGGTCAGGGTCAGCGCGACGACGTCGATCAGGTACAGCGTCGAGAGGCCGAGGATCGGGATCAGCGACCCGGCGAGCAGTGGGCCGAAGACCGCCCCGAAGGTGGCCATCGTGCTGCTCAGCGCGGTCGCGGGCGCGATCAGGTTGTCCGGCACCAGCCGGGCGACGACGGCGCTGCGGGTCGGCATGTTGACCGCGAAGAACGCCTGGTTGACCGCGAGCAGGGCCAGGACGAGCCAGACGGAGCCGATGTTCACGAACGCCTGGAGCCACAGGACCGCCGAAGTGACGGTGACCCCGACGTTGGTGACGAGCAGGAGCTTGCGGCGGTCGACGGCGTCCGCGATGGCGCCGCCCCAGAGGCCGAAGACGAGCAGGGGGATCAGCGCGACGAGGCCCGTCAGGCCGACGTACGCCGACGAGCCGGTGAGGTCGAAGACCTGTTTGGGGACCGCGACGGCGGTGAGCTGGCTGCCGATGGCGGTGACCGCCGTGGACAGCCAGAGGCGGCGGAACGCGGGGATCTTGAGCGGCCGGGTGTCCACGACGATCGAGCCGAACAGCTTGCGGACACCTTTGCGCTGCTCAACCCCCACGTCATCACTCACAACCAGACAGCTTAGCCGCGCTAACTAACCAACCGCGCGCGATTTATGTCACCCACCACCCGAAGGGAACTTTCCCCACGTCAGACGCGGCGAAGGACGCTTTCGCCTCATGAGATGCGGCGAAAGTCCCCTTCACCACGTCTCACGCGGCGAAAGTCCCCTTCAGCCCACGGCGCTGCGCTCGCGCCACGGCCCCGGTGACCTCACGCTGTCGCGCCCTAGTCTCCGTGACCCCACGCTGTCGCGCCCCAGTCTCCGTGACCCCACGCGTCTCCCGGAAGCGCGTCAGCGCGACGGGAGACTTCACCTCGAGCGCCCTCTTTCGGGCCGAAGGCCCACGAAAACGCGATGAAGGGGCGCCCTCCGCACCCAACGCGAGTTGGAAGCGGCCTGGCGCCCCTTCGGCGCGCTTTTCGTCAGCGCTCGAGAGATATCACGGCGCGACGCGCTCTACCTGCCAGCCGTCGTCGGTGCGGACGTAGCGGAGCCTGTCGTGCATGCGGTCCTCGCGGCCCTGCCAGAACTCGACGACGTCGGGCCGGATGCGCCACCCGCCCCAGTGCGGCGGGAAGGGGATGTTCTCGACGTCGGCGAAGCGGCGCTCGATGCCGTGCAGCGCGGTCTCGAGGGCGCGGCGGCCGTCGACGACGCGGGACTGCGGCGACGCCCAGGCTCCGAGCTGTGAACCCCGCGGCCGGGAGGCCCAGTACTCGGCGGTCTCGGCGACGTTGACCTTCTCCACCTCGCCGCGCACGTGCACCTGGCGCTGGAGGGCGTACCAGGGGAAGGTGATCGACGCATAGCGCGTCGCGGTGAGGTCGTGGCTCTTGGTCGACGTGTAGTTCGTGTAGAACACGACGCCGCGCTCGTCGAGGCCCTTGCACAGGACGGTCCTGGAGGACGGCCTGCCCTCCGGGTCGGCCGTGGCGAGCACCATCGCGTTCGGTTCGGCGACCCCGGCGGAGACGGCCTGGTTCAGCCAGTCCTGGAGCTGGGTGGTCCAGGTCTCCGCCAGCGCGGACTCGTCGAAAGCGGCCCCTTCGTAGGCCACCCGCATCCCGGGCAGGCGAACGACGGCGTCGCCGTTGTCGGCAGCGCCTTCCTTGATCTCCGGCATCATCCGCCAAACCTCCGTACCCGGTCGGGGCATCTGTGACTGCGGCTTCGCCGCCGACGGTATTGCCTCCGACGCGGCGGCGAAACCCACTGAACGGTGACACCCGCCACCCCCGTCCGATCATCTGTGCGTAACCGCTGGACCGCAAGCCGTTACCTCCCGGTTACCTGCCCGGTCCTGATCGATCCAGCACGGGACGCCCGTCGTACCGCTTTGTTCCGAATCGCCCCGGCGACCCGCGGAATCGCGCTCGCCGCCGCGGAGCCGGACCGGCCCGTCTTTATCCGGCGCGGGAATTGCCTGGACAGACCGGGTCCGCGCAGATCGACAAGGAATCGTCCGCCAATGAAAAAGGCCCCCGCTTCCCTTTTCTTCGCCGACCATTCCGGCGCCCGCGAACAATTCTTCCGGCCATTCGAGTCCGGCCCGCGCGGGCGACCGGTCCGCCGTCCCGTTAATTCTGTCGATTGACAGAAATTACCCGGCCGGGAAACCTCCGCGACACATCCGGGCAAGATGTGTCAGAAGACCGGCCCGGGACGGCAATTCGTCCCGAAACCGGCCTTCACTTCTCCTGTCCGGCTGTCAGTTCGTGACAGTGAACTCCGCGCGGACAATCCAGCCCCAGCAGTCGTACGACGCCGTGTACCGGCCGGGCACCGTCCCCACTGGACCGTCGCCCCGGAGCGCGACGCCGATGCCCCCGGTACCGCCGTCTCCCACCACCCGCAAGGGAATCGGCGCGGCGAGACCGTCCGCGGCGAGCGTCGTCGCGAGCTCGCCCGCACCGGACGGGCGCAGGCAATAGATGTCCGCGGTGACCGTCCCACCTGCGACGACGGCGCCAGGGCTCAACACCAGACTGGACGGTCTGGTCGCGTTCGCCTGACCCGCTCCGGCCAAGGTGGACACGATCGCCGCCCCAGCGACGCACAACGCGGCCGAACGAAATTTCATCCTCTGCTCCCTCCCGGAAGACGGGCGAAGTTTTCACCCGCCACCCGATCGACGTACCCCGACCGGCCGGGGTTGCCCATCAGGCGAGACTCTTCCCCTTGGGGCGAACGGCCGGATTTAGCAGAATGTGACAGCAAATCGAGCAAGAGCTGACGATCACACTAGGTAGACCTTGCGCCACTCGATAGGATCGCCGCCGAGAGCAACGGGGTGATCACCTCTATCCAGAGTGTTCAGAGGTTTCGGATGGGACTGCCGGGTGTGCGGCTGATCCATCCGCTATTGCCGGCCGGGCTTCCACGAGGAGCCCGACACCGGTCGATCAGTCCTGCGCTCGAACCGCCGGAACTTTCCACGCCCGAGTTACTCCCCTTCCCCAGGAGTGCGTTGTGATTTCCCGTTACCGCCGTCTCATGACGGCGTTGTTGTGCGCCATTTCGCTCGCGGGCGTGACCGCCCTTTCGGCATGTTCCGACAGCACGGCGGCCTCCGGCACCAAGGTCACCATCGGTTACAGCGCCTGGCCGGGCTGGTTCCCGTGGGCCGTGGCCCAGGAGAAGGGCCTCTTCGAGAAGAACGGCGTGACCGTCGACCTGAAGTGGTTCGACAGCTACACCGAGAGCATCAACGCGCTCTCCTCCGGCGCGATCGACGCGAACAGCCAGACCCTGAACGACACCCTCGCGTCGGTCAGCGGTGGCGCGAAACTGTCGGTCGTGCTGGTCAACGACAACTCGACCGGCAACGACAAGATCATCGCCCGCCAGGGGATCACCGGCGTCGCCGACCTCAAGGGCAAGAAGATCGCCGTCGAACAGGGCACCGTCGACCACTACCTCCTGCTGCTCGCGCTGCAGGAGGCGAAGCTGACCGAAAAGGACGTCGAGCTGGTCCCGCTGCTGACCGACGCCGCCGCGGCCGCGTTCGTCGGCGAGCAGGTCGACGCCGTCGCCGCCTTCGCCCCCTTCACCACGAAGGCGCTGGAGCGCCCCGGCAGCCGCGCGATCGCGACGTCCGCCGAGTTCCCCGGTGCCATCCCCGACCACCTTGTCGTCTCCGAGCAGATGTCGAAGGAGCGCAAGAAGGAGGTCCAGGCGCTGGTGAACACCTGGTTCGAGACGGTCGAGTGGATCAAGCAGAATCGGGACGAAGCCGTGAAGATCATGGCAAAACGCGGCGCCGTGTCGATCGACGAGTACAAGACCTACGACGCCGGCACCACGATCTTCACCAAGCAGCAGAACCTCGACGCCTTCACCCCCGGCGTGACCCCGGCCCACCTCAACTTCCAGGCGGGCAAGATCGTCGAATTCATCCTCTCCAACGGGCTCGCGCAGAACCGGCCCGACATCGACGGGCTGTTCGACGACCAGTACGTCAAGGCGGTGAAGTGAGCACCACCGACGCGGCGAAGCCCGCCTCTCAGCGGACGGACGCCGCTGACGAGGCCGAAGCGCGGCGTCTCGACGACGAGCAGCGGCTCGCCGAAGCGCAGGAAGACCGTCGCCGGGGCGGCGCGCGACCGGACTGGTCGCCGCTGCCCCGCCGGGCGGGCCTCAAGCCGAACGCGTCCCCGCTGTTCTCGCTCCGGACACCGATCCCCGCGCGCTGGCGGTGGACGCTGGCGGTGGCCTCGTTCGCGATCCCGCTGCTGATCTGGGTGACGCTGAACGCGCTGGGCACCATCAAGCCCACGTTCCTGCCGACGCCGGTCGCGGTGTTCGACGCGCTGCTGAAGATGATCGAGTCCGGCGAACTGTTCAGCGATCTCTGGGCGACGACCCAGCGGGTGCTGCTCGGCTTCGGGCTCGCGGTGCTCGTCTCGGTCCCGCTCGGCATCGTGATGGGGACGTTCAACGCGGGATTGGCGCTGTTCGAACCGGTCATCGCGATGCTGCGGTACCTGCCGGCGAGCGCGTTCATCCCGCTGCTGATGATCTGGCTCGGCCTCGGCGAGCCGTCGAAGGTCGCGGTCCTGTTCCTCGGCACGGTCTTCTTCAACACGCTGATGACCGCCGACGCCGTGCGCGGGGTGCCGCGTTCGCTGATCGACGTGTCCTACACGCTCGGCGCGCGACGCGGTGAGGTCCTGCGCAAGGTGATCGTCCCGCACGCGCTGCCCGGCATGATCGACGCGACCCGCGTCAACGCCGCCGCCGCGTGGAACTTCGTGGTGGTCGCCGAACTGATCAACGCCACCGCCGGACTCGGCCTGCGGATCATGCGGGCGCAGCGGTTCACCCAGACCGACCGGATCTTCGCGCTGCTGATCGTGATCGGCCTGCTCGGGCTGGTCATCGACATCGCGCTGCGGCTCCTGCGGGCCCGGGTCGGGAGGTGGGCGGCGTGACGCTCCAGCTGAAAGCCGTCGCGAAGGACTACACCGTCCGCGGCAAGACAACCCGCGCGCTCGACGGGATCGACCTCGACGTCGCGCGCGGCGACTTCGTCTGCGTGGTCGGCGCGAGCGGGTCCGGCAAGTCGACCCTGCTCTCGCTGATCGCCGGCCTGACCGAGCCGTCCGAAGGTCTCATCACCCTCGACGGCGACGCCGTGACCGGGCCCGGCCCGGATCGCGGCCTGGTGTTCCAGCACGGCGCGCTGTACCCGTGGCGCACGGTGGAGAGCAATGTCGCGTTCGGACTCGAACTGCTCAGCCTCGACAAGGCCGAACGCGCGCGCCGGGTCGACTGGTATCTCGAAGAGACCGGGCTCGCCCATCTGCGGAAGTCGTTGCCCAAACAGCTTTCCGGCGGGCAGAAGCAGCGCGTCGCGATCGCGCGGGCGCTGGCGGGCGAGCCCGACGTCCTGCTGCTGGACGAACCTTTCGGCGCGCTGGACGTCCAGACCAAAGAGGACATGCAGGTCCTGATCCGCCGGATCTGGACCGACACCGGCACCACCGTGCTGATGGTGACCCACGACGTCGAAGAGGCCGTGTTCCTCGGAAGACGCGTCGTGGTGCTGGCCTCGGATCCGGGCCGGGTGGCCGCCGACATCGTGGTCGACCTGCCCGAAGACCGCGAGCTCGCGGTCAAACGCGCGCCGGAGTTCGTCGCGCTGCGCGCGTCCATCGAAGATCTCGTCCGGGAACAGCACCGCGGACATCTCGGGCGGAGCCGAGAAGAAAGGTGACCATGAGGCACGGGAAGACCCGGCCGGAACGCACCCCGCGTTCCGGACTGCTCGGCAGACTCGGCATCCGGGGCAAGCTCAACCTGCTCCTGATGCTGCCGCTGACCGCCGTGGTCCTGGTGTCGGTGCCTTACGTCGCCGGTGAAGTCGACGACGCCCGGTCCGCCCGCACCACCGCCGACGTCGCGTCGCAGGCCCGTGCCCTCGGCACGCTGGCGTGGGAACTGCAACGGGAGCGGCTGCTGACGGCGCACTACATCGCGTCGTCGTCGGCGAGCAGCTCGGCGATGCTGAAGCAGCAGGGCGTCGTCGCGGACACGGTGAACCAGGTGCGCGCGCAGCTGCCCGCCGACGCTCCGGAAGAGCTCGCGGCGGCGCTGGTGCGGATCGGGTCGCTGAACGAGATCCGGGAGAACGCGCTCCGGCGCGGCGCCTCGCTCGACAGCGTGGCGCGGACGTATCACGCGGTGATCGACGCGGTCATCAACTCGCTCCGTCTCGTCCCGCAGCAGACCAGTGACGCGGAGGGCACCCGTCAGCTGACAGCGCTCGACGCGCTGCTGCGCGCGAACGAGGAGAACTCGTTGCGCGGTATGGCGTTGATCATCGTGCTGGTCACCCCCGATTCCGGGCGGCCGGTGCTGGACGACGCGAAACAGCAGTCGTCGCTGTTCCTCGAACGGTTCGTGCAGCAGGCCGACGTCACCCAGGCGACCCAGGTCGTCGCGGTCGAGCAGGGCGAGACGGGCCGCCGGGTCGACGCGCTGGAAGGCAAGATCGCGGAGACCCGCGGCTCGCAGGCCGTGCAGAGCCTGCTGCCGGACATCCTCGGCGCCGTCGACGCCCAGTCCAACCAGCGGCGGCTTGCCCAGGACGCGGTCACCACCGGCATCACCGACACCGCGTCCGCGCGCGCGGACGCCGCGCAGAACCTGGCGTGGACGATCGGTGTCGGCGCCGGTGTGCTGTTCCTGCTGGTCGGTGGTCTCGCGATCGCGGTCAGCCGGTCGATCGCCGATCCGCTGCGGAAGCTGACCACGGCGGCGACGTCGGTCGCCGACCTCGCGAGCACCGAACTGGTGCGCGTCACCGACACCGAGCAGGCGGAAGAACTCGCGCCGCGGCTCGCCACGATCGACGTGTCCTCCCAGGACGAACTCGGCAAGCTGGCCGAAGCGTTCAACCGGGTCCAGGCGACCGCGGCCGAACTGGTGGAACGGCAGGCCGTCACGCGGCGCAACGTCGGCCTCATGTTCGCCAACGTCGCGAAGCGGACGCAGAACCTGGTGGGCAGGCAGCTGGCGCTGGTCGACGAACTGGAGCGCAACGAACAGGACGTCGCGCTGCTGGCGAGCCTCTACCGGCTCGACCACCTCTCCACCCGTCTGCGCCGGAACGCGGACAACCTCCTCGTCGTTTCGGGAAACCGCGACGAGGCAAGGATTTCCGGGCCGATCGAGCTGTCGACGGCGTTGCGCTCCGCGCTCGCGGAGATCGAGGACTACCAGCGGGTCCGGCTCGGTTCGATGGGCGACCTCCTGCTGTCGTCGCCGTTCGGTTCGGATCTCGTGCTGATCTTCGCCGAGTTGCTGGAGAACGCGACGTCGTTCTCGCCGCCGGAGTCCTTTGTGGACGTCGGAACGAAGATCCTGCCCGACGGCTCGTGCCTGATCGTGATCGTGGACCAGGGCATCGGCATGACCGCCGAACGGCTGGCCGAGGAGAACCGGCGGCTGGTCGAACGCGAGCGGCTCGAACTGGCGCCGACCAGTGTGCTCGGGCTGTTCGTGGTCGGACGGCTCGCGCGGCGGCACGGGCTCAAGGTCGAGCTGACCGAAACCGAGCCGGGCGAGGGCATCACCGCGCGCATCATCGTCCCGTCGGATCTGCTGACCTACCGGGCGCCGGTGCCGAAGTCGGTCCCGGCGCCGCCGGCGTGGCCGACGGTGGAACCGGGCGACGAACCCGTCCCGCAGCCACCCCGGGCCCAGCCTCGGGAGAAGGCGCCCGCGCACGAGCCGCCGACACTGGCGATCGCCGGGATGATCCCGCGCGACGGTCTGCCACCCCGGGACTTCCGCTGGTTCCGCAAGACCGACGGCGAGATCGCGGAGCCGATGCCGGAACCCGCACCGCTTCCCGTTTCACCGCCCGTGTCCCTGCCCGCGTTCGAGGCGCCCAAGCCGACGCTGACCGCCGACTCCGGGGAGACCCGCGGCGGTCTGCGGCGGCGGGTCAAGGGCGCTCAGCTTCCCGGTGCCCCCGACGCGCCGTCGCGGCAGAAGTCCAGGCATGATCCAGAAGCGGCCAAAGCGGCCTTCGACGGGTTCGAGGCCGGACTCGCGAAGGCCACCACAGGATCCCCTCAAGATCCGGTACCGCCGCAAGCACCTCCGCCCCCGGTGAGCCCGCCGGCGGGCAACCCGATGCCGATGCCGACCCCGACACCGGTGCCCGCCGCCTCGCGCGGCGGTCTCACCCGGCGGGTCCCCGGCGCCCAGTTGGCGCCGGGACTGGCGAAAGGGCCGGCCGCGCGACACCAGACCGCGCGGGCGGCGCTGAACACCACCAAGCCCAAGGGCATGCGTGACCCCGAGGCCGAGCGTGCCGCGTTCGACGCCTTCAGTGACGGGTTGGAGAAAGCCGTCAACCCGGAGATGGAACAGAGAGAGAAGAGCAAGAGATGACGACCGGAGTCAGCGTCGAAGCCCGGAACTTCAACTGGTTGGTGACGCGCTTCGCACAGAACACGGCGAGCGCGATGGGCGCGATCGCCGTCTCGGCCGACGGCCTGCTGATCGCGATGTCGTCCGAACTGGAACGCGCCAACGCCGACCGGCTGGCCGCGATCTGCTCGGCGATGCTCGGACTGGCGCACGGCGTCTCCGAGAGCCACCCGCTCGGGTCGCCCGACAAGATCATCATCGAGCTGGAGCAGGGCTACCTGCTGGTCTGCACGATCAGCATCGGTTGTTCGCTCGGCGTGCTCGCCACCAAGCAGGCCAGCCTCGGCACGATCGCCTACGAGATGGCGATGTTCGCCAACCGGGCCACCGAGGTGCTCACCCCCGCGCTGATCGAGGAACTCAAGAAGAGCGTCGGCAGCTAACTGACGAGGGGACAAGGGAATGAGCGACGATCAGGTACCTCAGCCGAGAGGCGCCGAACAGGGCATCTCACCGCTGCGCCCGTATCTGCTCACCGCCGGCCGCGCGCAGCCGGTGGACGGCACGCTCGAAATCGAGGCACAGGTGCTCACGAGCAGGCTCGGAGCGGCGTCACAGGCGAGGCTGACCTTCGAACGACGGGAGATCGTTTCCCTTTGCCGGGAAACGAAATCCGTCGCCGAAGTGGCCGCGATGCTCGGCCTGCACATCGGCGTGGCCAGGGTGCTCGTGGCGGATCTCGCCGCGCTCGGCTACGTCGTGCTGCGCCGCCCGGCCGGAGCTTTCACCCAGGACCTCGGCATGATCGAAAGGGTCATTCGTGGACTCGAAGCAATTCGCTGAACCGGTGTCGGCCAGGCCGCCGACACCGGTCAAGATCGTCATCGCGGGCGGGTTCGGGGTCGGCAAGACCACCACCGTCGGCGCGATCTCGGAGATCAAACCGCTGACCACCGAGGCAGCCATGACCTCGGCGGGCGCGGCCGTCGACGGCCCGGGCGGGGAGGTGCCGTCGAAGACCACCACCACGGTGGCGCTGGACTTCGGCTGCATCACCATCGACGAAGAGGTGAAGCTGTACCTCTTCGGCACCCCGGGGCAGGACCGGTTCGGGTTCATGTGGCACGACCTCGTGCTCGGGGCGCTGGGCGCGCTCGTCATCGTCGACACCCGGCGGCTCGACGACTGCTACCCGGCGGTCGACTACTTCGAGAAGGCCGGGCTGCCGTTCGTGGTCGGGGTGAACGTCTTCGACGGCTCCCTCAAACACGATCTCGAAGACGTGCGCTGGGCGCTCGCGGTGAGCGAGGACGTCCCGCTGATCACCTTCGACGCACGAGCTCGGCTTTCGGTGCGGGACGCGCTGCTCGCGGTGCTGCACAACACCTTCCGGCGGGCCTCCGCCGCTTCCTGACGCATTTCGTCCTCTGAATGCGGTACTTGCGCGTGCATCTACCGCATTCAGAGGACGAAACGCGGGGTCAGGCCGGGCGGGTGATCGCGGCCAGCATCAGGGCCCGGAGTTCGGCGGCGACGTCGGCGACCGGCAACGGCGGCGTATGCGCCTGCCACTCGCGCAGCAGCCCGGTCGCCGCGCCGACGAGCGCGATCGCCGTCAGGTGGTAGTCGCGATCCGGCGCCACGCCGTGCGCGGCGGCGTGCCGGGCCTCGGCTTCGATGAACGCGGCCCACCGGTCGACCCATTCCTGGTGCTGCGCCTCCAAAGCGGCGCTGACGCCGACCGCTTCGACGTAGTTCAGCCGCGGCATCCGCGGATCCGAGGTGACGGTGCCGACGAAGACGTCCAGCAGCGTCCCGATCCGGGTGACCGCGTCGGCGTCCTCCAGCCGTTCCAGCGTGCCGGTGACGTGCTCCAGCGCGAGGGCGTTGATGCGCTCGTGCAGGGTCAGCAGCACCTTCTCCTTGCTCTCGAACTCCTCGTAGAAGTTCCGCGTGGAGACGCCTGCCCGGGTACACAACTCGGTGATCTTCGCCTGGCGGTAGCCCGTCGAGGTGAACAGGTCCAGGGCCGCCACGAGCAGGCGTTCACGCCGTTCGGCGCGCCGCTGCTCCGGTGCGACCCCGCCGTACGTGCGGGCCACTCGTCCTCCCCCGATTCGGTAACAGGGATTGCCAGATGCTACCAACACCGCCTACATTGCGAAAATCTCGATTACCAAACTGGAGACGGCAATGACGCTTCGGACAGTTCTGGTCTCAGCCCTCGCAGCCACCCTCATCGGCGCGCCCGCCGCGCAAGCCGCGCCAAGCGCGCCAGGGGACCTGGTCGACTACAAACCGGTCGTCGCCACCGCTCCGGCGAAGGCCTGGAAACTCACCTACCGCTCGACCTCGGCCACAGGGAAGCCGAACACGGTGTCGGGCATCCTGCTGGTGCCGCCCACCCCGTGGACGAAGGGGTCGCGCCCGCTGATCAGCTACGCCGTCGGCACCCACGGCCTCGGCGACCGGTGCGCGCCGTCGAAGCGGCTGACGAACGGGTCTGAGAACGAAGTCCTCCTGATGAGCCAAGCGCTTTCGCGCGGCTGGGCGGTCGTCGTGACCGACTACGAAGGCCTCGGCACCCCGGGCACGCACACCTACGCCGTCGGTCAGTCGGAAGGCCGGGCCGTCCTCGACGCCGCCCGCGCCGCCGCCCGGGTCCCCGAAGCGGGACTGTCGAAGACCGGACCGGTCGGCGTTTTCGGTTACTCACAAGGAGGTCAGGCCGCGGCGTTCGCCGGTGAACTGCAGCCGTCCTACGCTCCCGACGTCAACCTGGTCGGCGTCGCGGAAGGCGGTGTCCCGGCGGATCTGAACGCGGTCCTGAAGTTCAACGACGGCGGACCGGCGTTCGGTCTCGTGCTCGGCGCCGCTGTCGGCTACGCGGCCGCGTACCCGGAACTGCCGTTTGACAACGTGCTCAACGCGAAGGGCGAGAAGGCCGTCGCGAAGGTCAAGGAAGCCTGCACCGTCGAACTCGGCGCGGCGGCGCCTTTCGCTCGGCTCAACGACTTCACGACCGTGCCGAACGTTTCCTCGGACCCGCGCTGGCAGGCCCGCCTCGGCGAGAACCTGGCGGGTAAGACCAAACCGGGCGCGCCGGTCTACCTCTACCACGCGTCACTGGACGAACTGATTCCGCTGTCGGTCGGCAAAGGCCTGCGCGACCGCTACCGCGCCCTCGGTGCCGACGTCACCTGGCAGGAGTTCCCGCTGCTGGAACACATCGGCGGCGTCTCGGCTGGCGGCCCGGTCGCGATGACCTGGCTGGGCACCAAGTTCTGACGTGGGCCGAAGGGGCCCTTCGCCGCATGCGACGCGGCGAAGGGCCCTTTCGCAACCTTGAAGGTTGCGAAAGTGGCCTTCGCAACGCTAGCGACCGGCGGCCGACGACGCGCCCAGATGGACGACACACGTGACTGGACGGACGACACGCGTGACTGGATGGAGATCGCGCGTGACCGGACGGACGACACGGCCAAGATCGGCTCTCGTCGCGTGTCGTCCATCTGGACACACGTGTCGTCCGGCTAGTCACACGTGTCGTCCATCCGCCGACCGGAAGCCAACGGAACCACAACGTCAGGCGTCCTAGCCGAACATCCGGAGCGCGGTCACGGCATCGGGCGCGAGCGAGGTCGTGAGCGTGCCACCTGCCGCCAGTGAGGTGCGAGACCACCAGTCGCCGCAAGCTTCAGGAACCGAAGGGCCACCGACGACCAGATCGGTCGCCAGCACCCGCCGCCCCGCCAGATGCGCCAGGCTGGAGTCCAAAGTGGAGTCCCCGATCTCCAGCGTCTGCCGAAGTACCGGTACTTCACCCCGCGTCACGTGCTGCGTGGTCACCAGAGACCCGGGCCGCTCACCCGCCCGGCCGAGTACAAGCACCTCCCGCGTGTGCAGACAGGCATCCTCCGCCAAAGCGGCCCGAAGCACAGCAGAGTGCCGGGCCCGGGCGGTCACGACGGTCGGCTCCGGCAGATACTCCAGCGAGCCACCCGCCTCCACGACGACGTCCACAAGGGACGAACTGCCCTCACCGTGCAACCCGGGGAGCGCGATGGTCGCCGCGACACCGGAAATCCGCAGCGAAGCACCGGGGCCGACGCGGATGGTCAGCTTCAGCTCGTCGCCGCCCAACGGCGAGGTCGCCGAGTTGACCAGGTGCACCACCGCCGACGCACCGGTGCCCCGCTTGGGGAGCAGCGTGAGCGGCGCCATCGAGCGCAGCTCACGCAGAACGGTCCGGCCGCCCTCGAAGCAGGCGGTCAGCCGCGCGTGCGCCTTCACCCCGCGTTGACCGGGAGCAGCGAGCGCACCCAGTCCGCGACCGCGGGCGCGTTCGGAGTGTCCACAAGGGACTGTGTGATCACGGGGAGTTCGCCTCGCATCCGGTGCGCGTCCGAGGTCATCACGTCCATGTCCGCGCCGACCAGATGCGCGATGTCGATCTTGTTGATCACCAGCAGATCCGCCGTCGTCACGCCCGGCCCGCCCTTGCGCGGCACCTTGTCGCCGCCCGCGACGTCGACCACGAAGACCTGACTGTCGGCGAGCCCCCGGCTGAACACCGCGGTGAGGTTGTCCCCGCCGCTTTCGATGATCACCAGATCCAGCCCGGGGAACCGCTCCTCCAGCCGTTCGACGGCGTCGAGGTTCGCGGTGATGTCGTCGCGGATCGCGGTGTGCGGGCACGCGCCGGTCTGCACGGCCTCGATCCGCTCCGGGTCGAGCACCCCGGCCTTGCGCAGGAAATCGGCGTCCTCGGTGGTGTAGATGTCGTTGGTGACGACGGCGAGGTTCACCTCGTCGCCGAGCGCCCGGCACAGCGCCGCGGTGAGCGCGGTCTTCCCGCTGCCCACCGGCCCGCCGATGCCGATCCGGTACGCGCGGCCCGCGGTCGGCGCCGGGTCGTAGTGATCGGGTTCCGCGGCGGTCGGGTCGAAGTTGACCGGGTGGACGTGACCGTGTCCATGACCATGCTCAGCTGGCAAAGAGACGCACCTCTTCCTTGTGGTGCCGGGCGTGTGCCTCGGCGAACAGATCGAGCGCCGGAGACCCCGGCGCCGGGAGTTCCGCCGGGTCGTCCCCCGCGACCTCGGCCGCACGCGAGGAGACGTCCCGGACCTCGTGCGAAAGCCGGGCCACGACGGCGTTGACGGCGAACGGGTCGAGCCCGAGCAGCCGCACCGCCGCGCTCGCCGGACCGCTGATCGCGAGGTACGCGACCGCCATCGCCGCGTCGAAGGGTACCCCGATCAGCGCGCCGACGATCACCGGATGGTGCGGTCGCGGGGTTTCCTCCAGCAGCCGGGAAAGCACCGGCGACGGCCACGCCGCCTTGCCCGCCCTCGCCGTTCCCCGCCCCTGCGCGCGGGACGCCTCCCGCTGCGCGAGCGACGGCGTTCTGGCGTCGAGTTCGAGGTCGAGCCGTCGCCAATGTCCACTTCGGACGTTTCGCGCGGCAGCGTGCGCCGACGCGGCGGCGAACACGGCGGCCAGCGCACCCGCCGTGCGCAGGCGACCGGAGAGGAACCCCGGCAGGTCGCGTTCGTGCGTGATCAGCTTCCGGGTGACGGCTTCTTCGAGCCCACCGGAATGGACGTGCCCGCCCCCGGGGAAGCGGGAGTCGGCGAGGATGAGCGCGGAGAGGTTCATCAAAACAAAAAGTACCTTTGCGCCATGGGCAGTTCGGTCACCGGTTTCGGTTCGATGAGCTCGCCGTCGACGTACACGGCGAAACTGTCCGGCTCCACCCGGATGTCCGGCGTGGCGTCGTTGAGCACCATGTCCGCCTTGCCGCGCGAGCGGGTGTTCGCGATCGGCACGAGTTTCCGCGTGATGCCGAACCGTTCCGCCACCCCGTTTTCCAGCGCTTCCGGCGCGACGAAATGGAAGCTGCTCGCGGCCGCGACCCCCGGGTCCGCACCGAACATCGGCCGCGCCAGCACCGGTTGCGGCGTCGGGATGGACGCGTTCGCGTCGCCCATCGCCGCCCACGCGGGGAATCCGCCCTTGAGCACGACATGCGGCCGGACGCCGAAGAACTTCGGTTCCCACAGCACGAGATCCGCGAGTTTCCCGACCTCCACCGAGCCGATCTCGCGGTCCATGCCGTGCGCGATCGCGGGGTTGATGGTGTATTTGGCGACATAGCGACGAGCCCGCAGGTTGTCGGCGGCACCGTCGCCCGGCAAGGCGCCGCGCCGCCGTTTCATCACGTGCGCGGTCTGCCAGGTCCGGATGATCACCTCGCCGATCCGGCCCATCGCCTGCGAATCCGAGCTCATCATCGAAATCGCGCCGAGGTCGTGCAGGACGTCCTCGGCCGCGATGGTCGTCGGCCGGATCCGGCTTTCGGCGAACGCCAGGTCCTCGGGTACGGACGGGTTCAGGTGATGGCAGACGACGAGCATGTCGAGATGCTCGTCGAGGGTGTTCGCGGTGTGCGGGCGCGTCGGATTCGTCGACGACGGCAGGATGTTGGGCAGCCCGGCGACCTGGATGATGTCCGGCGCGTGCCCGCCGCCCGCGCCTTCGGTGTGGTACGCGTTGATCGACCGGCCGCCGATGGCGTCCACAGTGGACTCCAGGAAGCCTGCCTCGTTCAGCGTGTCGGTGTGGATCGCCACCTGGACGCCGGATTCGTCGGCGACGGTGAGGCAGGCGTCGATCGCGGCGGGGGTGCTGCCCCAGTCCTCGTGCAGTTTGAACCCGCCCGCGCCGGCGGCGAGCTGTTCGCGCAGTGCCTCGTGCCGGACGGTGTTCCCCTTGCCCAGCAACAGGACGTTGACCGGCTGGCCGTCCATCGCCCGCAGCATCCGGCCGAGGTTCCACGCGCCGGGCGTGACGGTGGTGGCCTTGCTGCCCTCGACCGGCCCGGTCCCGCCGCCGACCAGCGTGGTGAGCCCGGACGCGAGAGCGGTATCGGTCAACTGTGGGCAGATGAAGTGGACGTGGCAGTCGATCCCGCCCGCGGTCAGGATCTTGCCGTTGCCGGACAGCACCTCCGTGGACGGGCCGACGACCAGCGCCGAATCCACCCCGTCCATCGTGTCCGGGTTGCCTGCCTTGCCGATGCCGACGATCCGGCCGTCCCGGACGCCGACGTCGGCCTTGACGATCCCCCAGTGGTCCAGGATCACCGCGCCGGTGATGATCAGGTCCGGCGCGCCCTCGGCCCGGGTCGCCATCCCCTGGCCCATGGATTCGCGGATCACCTTGCCGCCGCCGAACAGCACTTCGTCGCCGCTGCCGGACGGGCCCATACTGCGGTCCTCGGTGACCTCGATGAGCAGATCCGTGTCCGCGAGACGGATTTTGTCGCCGGTGGTCGGGCCGAAGAGTTCGGCGTAGCGCTCGCGATCGATCGACGGCATCAGGACTCCTTGCGCAATCCGGGCACCGTGCGGTTCCCGGCCAGCGGGATGAGGTCGACTTCGCGTTCGACGCCCGGTTCGAAACGCACCGAAGTTCCCGCGGGCACGTCGAGCCGATGCCCTCGCGCGGCCTCCCGGTCGAATTCGAGTCCGGGATTGACCGCCGCGAAATGGTAGTGCGAGCCGACCTGCACGGGCCGGTCGCCGAGGTTCCGCACGAGCAGCCGGACCCGCGGCCTGCCGGGGTTCAGTTCGACCGGCCCGTCGCCGGTGATGATCTCTCCTGGTCGCACTCGCGGCCCTTTCTAGACGATCGGGTCGTGCACGGTGACGAGCTTCGTGCCGTCCGGGAAGGTGGCTTCGACCTGCACGGAGTCGACCATCTCGGGAATGCCGTCCAGTACCTGCGCCCGCGAGAGGACCGAACGCCCGCTCGCGACGAGTTCGCTCACCGTCCGGCCGTCACGGGCGCCTTCGAGGACGTGGTCGGTGATCAGCGCGACCGCCTCGGGGTAGTTCAGCAGCACCCCCCGCTCCAGGCGTTTGCGAGCTACGTCCGCGGCGACGTGGATGAGCAGTTTGTCCCGCTCCTGGGGGCTCAGGTGCATGAGAAAGGTGTATCACTGGAAACCGGTCGGCGCCGGTTCCCGAAACACAGGATTTACCTCGGCGGCCGGTACACGCAAAGTGAACGCCGCCGTAACTCTTCGCGTACGAGGGTCGTTTTCACTGAATCGTTCTCGTAATCGTGACCGAAAGCACCACATCTTTCGATTGCCCCTGGACCCGACGTGGAGCAAAGTTTGTCCATCCGTGCGATGAGGCGCGCCTTCGCTGCGTGTATCCCGTCCACGCATGAACACAAAGCCGGGGAATGCGCATCGAAAGGTTTCACCACAGTGAGTACCTCCACGATCAGCACCAATCAGCCGTCCGACCAGGTCGACGACGGTTTCCGACCGGGTCTCGAAGGCGTCGTCGCCTTCAAGACCGAAATCGCCGAGCCCGACCGTGACGGTGGCGCGCTGCGCTATCGCGGTGTCGACATCGAGGATCTCGCCGGCAAGGTGACCTTCGGTGACGTCTGGGGTCTTCTCGTCGACAGCCGGTTCGGCCACGGGCTACCGCCCGCCGAACCGTTCCCGCTGCCGGTGCACACCGGTGACGTCCGGGTCGACGTCCAGGCCGCGCTGGCCATGCTCGCCCCCATCTGGGGTTACCGGCCGCTGCTCGACATCAGCGACGACGAGGCCCGCGACCAGCTGGCCCGCGCCTCGGTGATGGCGCTTTCCTACGTCGCCCAGTCCGCGCGCGGCATCGGGCAGCCCGCCGTCCCGCAGACGCGGGTCGACGAGGCCGCGTCGATCACCGAGCGGTTCATGGTCCGCTGGCGCGGCGAGCCCGACCCCGCCCACGTCAAGGCCATCGACGCCTACTGGGTCTCGGCCGCCGAGCACGGTCTCAACGCCTCCACCTTCACCGCCCGCGTCATCGCCTCGACCGGCGCCGACGTCGCCGCGGCCCTGTCCGGCGCGATCGGCGCCATGTCCGGCCCGCTGCACGGTGGCGCGCCGGCGCGGGTGCTGCCGATGATCGAAGAGGTCGAGAAGACCGGTGACGCGGTCGGCCTGGTCAAGGGCATCCTGGACCGCAAGGAACGGATGATGGGCTTCGGGCACCGCGTGTACCGCGCGGAGGACCCGCGGGCGCGCGTGCTGCGCCGCACCTGCCAGGAGCTCGGCGCGTCGCGCTACGAGGCGGCCGCGGAGCTGGAGCAGGTGGCGCTGAAGGAGCTGCGCGAGCGGCGTCCGGACCACCCGATCGAGACCAACGTCGAGTTCTGGGCGGCCGTGATCCTGGACTTCGCCCAGGTTCCGCCGCACATGATGCCCGCGATGTTCAGCTCGGCGCGCACCGCCGGCTGGGCCGCGCACATCCTGGAGCAGAAGAAGACCGGCCGCCTCGTGCGGCCTTCGGCCAAGTACGTCGGGCCGGAGCCGCGTAAGCCGGAAGACGTCGAAGGCTGGGACCTGGTCGCGAAGCAGGCCTGACCACACGCGTGTCATGAAAGGGGCTTTCAAGACATCTTTTGTCTTGAAAGCCCCTTTCATGACATCTGCGGGACCGAAGAATCGTGGCGCGCGGTCGCCGAGAGCATGGCCGTCAGCTGGTCGACCAGCCAGCTGTCGAGCACCTCGCGCGGCACAGCGCGTTCCTGAAGCCAGCTCAGCAGAGCGCCCTCGACCACGGCGGTCCAGCAACGCAAGGTCAGCAGCAGCATCGGCGAAGGTTCCGGCACGCCCAGCGCGCCGAGAATGAGCTCGACGGCGCGGTTGCGCACCTCGTCGATCGCCGCGTCCGTCTCCGACGTCGCGATCACCGAACCGCTGCGCAGCAGTGCGACGTACCCCGCGCGGTAATGGTCGGCCACGTCGATCAGCCCGCGGACGGCGGCACGCAGCCGCGTTTCGGGCGGCCCTTCCTCCAGCCCGGCCAGGCCGTCGATGAGCCCTTCGGTGACCGTTTTCAGCGCCTCGACCTGCAGTTCCCGCAGGCTTGAGAAGTACCGGTAGAACAGCGGCCGCGAAACCTCGGCGCGGGCGATGATGTCGTCCACCGTGACCAATTCGGGCGCGCGTGAGCCGAACAGGTCCAGCGCGGCGCGGATCAGGTCCTCCCGGCGCGCCTGCGGCGACATCCGGCGAGGGCGTCTGGCGGAGGTCACGGGGTGACGTCCAGCTTCGCCGCGGCCCGCAGCAGTCCGGGCGTGAGCCGGGAGAGGACGAGCGCGGCCTTGGCCTCCGGTGTCGACGGCTGGATCGCCTTGTCCTTCTCGACCGCGCGCAGAATGTCGCGCGCGACCTTCTCCGGGCCGAAGCCGCGTTTCGCGTACAGCTTGCTGCTCGACTTCTGACGCCGCTTCTGCTCGACGTCGTCGACGCCGACGAACCGGGTGGTGCTGGTGATGTTCGTGTTCACGATGCCGGGGCAGATCGCGGTCACGCCGATGTTCTCGGCGGCGAGCTCCGCCCGCAGACAGATGCTCAGGGTGAGCACGGCGGATTTCGTGGTGGCGTAGGCGGAAAGGATCTTCGACGGGAGATAGGCGGCGGCCGAAGCGACGTTGACGATCTGGCCGCCTTCGGCCCGCTCGCGCATCTGCTCGGCGAAGACGCGGCAGCCGTGGATGACGCCCCACAGGTTCACGTCGATGAGGCGTTCCCAGTCCTTGACCGTCGTGTCGAGGAACGGACCGGACATGCCGATCCCCGCGTTGTTGACGACGATGTCCGGGACACCGAACTCTTCCTTGACCTGCTGCGCGAACTTCTCGACGGCTTCGGCGTCGGAGGAGTCCACTGTGTACTCGCCGACGGTGACACCCTTGTCCCGCAGGAGTTTCGCGGTGTCCGCGGCGGCGGAACCGTTGATATCGGTGATGACGAGGTCGGCACCCCGGTCCGCGAACGCGAGCGCCGTCGCGCGGCCGATCCCGCTGCCCGCGCCGGTGATCAGGACGAGCTTGTGCGCGAAGCCTTTCGCTCTGGCTTGTTTGAGCGCACGGCTTTCCTCACCACCCTCGACGTGGTCGATCAGCTCGGCGGTGGCGTCGGCGATCACCTGAGGCTTCTCGCGGACCACCCAGTGCGTCCCGACGATCCGGCGGACGGACAGGTCCGGCGCCCAGCGCTCGATCTCGGTCTGCAACGGCGTCGTGACGAACTTGTCGCCGGTGGGCGCGAGCACCTGCACCGGGATCTCGGCACTGCGCGGCTTCGGCCGGGAGAGCCGGGTGAACATGTTGGCGCGGTAGAGATTGAGTCCGAACAGGCCGTCCGAAGTGGACGGCGCGGCGGCCGCCGGATCCATCCGGCCGATCAGCGCGCCCATCGCCCCGGTGCGCCACAGCAGCTGCGGGATCAGGGGGATCTGGAAACCGAGGATGTAGGTCGAGTGCGCCCACTGGACGAGCGCGTTCTTGAGCCGTTTCGGGCTCGGCCGCACCTGCGCGCGGAACCACGCGCCCGCGTGGTCGAGGCTCGGCCCGGAGATCGACGTGAACGACGCGAGCCGCCCGCGCAGCCTGTCGCCGGTGACCGAATGCCAGGTCTGGATGGAGCCCCAGTCGTGCGCGAGCAGATGGACCTTGCCCTCGGGCCGGACCGCGTCGACGACCGCGGCGAGGTCATCGGACAGCTGGTCCAGCTTGTAGGACGCGCGTCCCGAGGGCTTGTCCGAGCGGCCCGCGCCGCGGACGTCGTAGACGACGACCCGGTAGCGGCGTTCCAGCAGGGCGGCGATGCCGTCCCACATGGAGCCGTTGTCCGGGTAACCGTGGACGAGCACCACCGTGGGCGCGTCGTCGACACCGGTCACCCGGACCGAGAGGCGGACACCGTCGCTGGCCGTCACCCACGTATGAGACATATTGTCATGTTAGACAACATGTCAATAAGGCCGTTTCTTGAGCAGCGCGCGGCCGACCGTCCACACGGTGTCGATCACCAGGACGAAGGTCCAGATCCGGCCGAGGTTCAACAGCCAGTGACCGCTCGAGTTCCAATACCAGCCCGCGTCGTGCGCTTCGCCGAACAAGGCTTCGACGGGCCAGCTGTAGCCGGCCATCGCCAGTGCCGCCTGCGCGAGGACGTACACCGCGACATGGATCGCCCAGTTCCGGAGCGGGTTCGCCCGCTTGTTCGCCTCCTCCGTCACCGGTTCGGACTCTTGTGGACTCTCCTCGATCATGCGGGGAGCCGGGTTTTCCTTTTGTGACACCGTTTTTCGGTGTTCCACGGGAAACTCCGCAACTCCGACACGCCGTACGGCGCCACGAACCACGAACGATCCGAAGATCAGGAGCGCCGCCGCGCCGAAGCAGGCGACGCGCCAGCCGACGTCCGAGCCGTAGAGTTGCCCCGCCAGGAAGGTCCCGATCGTCGCTCCGAGTAGCGTCGCGCTTTCGTAGATTCCCATGGCCCGGCCGAGGCTCAGCCCGGCCGCCTCGGCGACCACGGCCTGCTCGACGGGGATGGCCGCGGCGAACGCGGCCGCCGACAGGACCCACATGACGGCGAGCACCGCCGGGCTCGGCGCGAAGGACAGACCGGCGGCGAAGACCGCGCTCGCCAGCATCGCCAGCGAGAGCACCCGCGTCCGGCCGACCTTGCGGACGAAACCGTGCAGGTAGTCCGGTAGCAGGCTGTACACGATGAAGCCGGGGATGAACACCGCCGCGATCTCGCCGAGCTCCAGCCGGTGCCCGCGTTGCAGATGCATCAGGAGCAGCAGCGCGACCCCGGCCTCGGCCATCGCGGTCAACGCGACGAGCGCGAGCATCGGGCGCATCCGTTTGCCCAGTTGCAGAAGCCGTGGCGCGCCTTCTTCGCGTACCGGCGCGGATTTCGCGTTCAGCAAGACCACCGCGGCCACGACGCAGGCCGCCGCGCCGAGCCAGAACACCCCCCGGTAGTCGATCCAGGCGATCGCGGTCAGCGCGACCACGAACGCGATCCACGTGCCGCCACCCTCGGCCGCGAACAGCTTGCTGAACGCGCCGTCGTCCCGCGCGAGCCCCTCCCCCACACGGGCCCGCAACGCGACCCAGAACAGGGCGCCACCCGCGCCGCCGAGAACCGCGGCCAGGTACGCGACGCCGATCCCCGGCGTCACGGCGTAGACCACAAAGGACAGTCCATAGAGGACCGCACCGACGGCCGCGATCCGGCCCCGGTCGAACCGGTCCGCCAGCGAGCCCGCGATCGGCCGAACCACGAACGACACCAGTGTCTCCAGCGCGGTCAGTGCCCCGACCTCGGCGGCCGACGCGCCTAGCTGGCTTCCCACCCACAACGGCAGGAGGAAATCGAGGACCTCCGCCGGCCCCTTGGTCAGCGCGGCGGCGAGCTGATTCTCCTCCGACCGCCGTTTCTGTGCTGTTTCGTCCACCCCAGTACCTCCCCCTTTTTCGGATACGACTGTATTCTAAAGAGGCTTGGCGGGCAAGCGATAGGACCCCTTCGCCCCCTGCCGGATGCGAGGTTGCGGGCGGAAGGTGCCCCCAATGTGGCATTGGGGACACTGAGCGTCTCCAATGCCACATTGGGGGCACCGATCACGAGGCTGCCGCGCGTGGATCGGGGTGCCCGTTCGCGGAGTGGTCGCGGTCGACCCGACCGGGTCGGCGGAGAGGAAGATGCGAACGTGCCGAAGATCGTGGACCGGACCGAACGCCGCCGGGAGATCGCCGGCGCCCTCCTGCGGATCGTCGCGCGCGAAGGCGTCGAGGCCGTGAGCGTGCGCTCGGTCGCCGCGGAAGCGGGCGTATCCGGTGGCGCGGTGCAGAAGTACTTCTCCACCAAGGAAGATCTGTTCCGCTTCGCCCTCGACATGACGAGCGAGTTCCTGGAGCAGCGCTGGAACAACCTCGACCAGTCCGGAAGCCTGCTGGACCTGCTGCTGCGGCTGCTCGTCGAGGCGATGCCGCTCGACGAACAGCGCCGCGCGGAGGTGATCGTCATCAACGCCTTCACCGCCCGCGCCGCCGTCCTGCCGTCGTGGGCCGAGTTCATCCGCACCGGCTACGACGAACTCGCGGAGATAACGGCGCAGTACATCTCGAAGGCCCAGTCGGCAGGCGATGTCCGGGACGACCTCGCGGCCTCCGACCTGGCCGACGCCGTCCTGGCCCTGTCGGACGGCTTCGCGAACCGGATGCTCACTTCGACCGACCCGGCCGCACTACTGCCGTCCCTCGAAACCTCCGTCCGCACCCTGCTCACCCCCCGCGTTTAGTCCTCTGGATGCAGCACTCCAACACGCAAGTACCGCATCCAGAGGACTAAACGCGGGAGGAGGGGACATCGGTGTCCACCGATCGGTTGACAGCCGGGTTCAGTCCTGCGGACGTCCCGGGACACCCGGCGCCCCAAGCACGATCGACCTATGAAAACAGCGGTGAAAACGCGGGGCCTGCGCAAGGAGTACCCGGGCCACACGGCCGTCGGGGGCATCGACCTCGACATCGAACAAGGCGAGGTGTTCGCGCTGCTCGGCCCCAACGGCGCGGGCAAGACGACGACTGTCGAGATCCTGGAGGGGCACCGCGAGCGGACGTCCGGTGACGTCGACGTCCTCGGCGAGGACCCCGGGACCGCGGGCCGGGCCTGGCGGGCGCGGCTGGGGATCGTCTTGCAGACGGCCAACGACGCCGCCGAGCTCACCGTCGCCGAGACCGTCCGGCACTACGCCCGCTACTACCCGAATCCGCGTGACGCCGAAGAAGTGATCGAGAAGGTCGGCCTGACCGAGAAGGCGGGTGCCCGCGTCAAGAGCCTTTCCGGCGGGCAGCGGCGTCGCGTGGACGTCGCGCTCGGGATCATCGGGCGGCCCGAGCTGGTCTTCCTCGACGAGCCCACGACCGGATTCGACCCGGCGGCCCGGCGCCAGTTCTGGGACCTGATCAAGAGTCTCGCCCACGAGGGCACCACGATCCTGCTCACCACCCACTATCTCGACGAGGCCGAGGCGCTGGCGGACCGCGTCGCCGTCATCACGCGCGGCGCGATCGTCGCCGAGGGGACGCCGCAGACGCTGGGCGGCCGGGCGACGGCGGAGGCCACGGTCCGCTGGGCCGACGAAAGCGGCAGCCACCAGGAGCGCACCCACTTCCCCGCCAAGCTCATCCGCGAGCTCTCCGCCGACGGCCGCGAGCCCTCGGAGCTGACCGTCCACCGGCCCACCCTCGAAGAGACCTACCTCGACCTGATCGGAGAAGCCCGGTGACCACGCAGTCCACGCTGACCCACCCGGGCAAACTCCCCGGCACCCTGTCGCTCGGCCTCATCCGGGGCTCCGCCGAACTCAAGCAGTTCTTCCGCATCCGGGAGCAGGTGATCTTCACCTTCGCCTTCCCGTCCCTGCTGATGGTCCTGCTCGGTTCGATGCTGAACTCCTCGATGCCCGGCATGGCGATCACGACCGGCCAGGTACTCGCGGCGGGCATGATCGGCTCCGGCATCGTGTCGACGTCGTTCAACAGCATCGGCATCGGCCTCGCGTCGGACCGGGAGGCCGGGGCACTCAAACGGCTGCGCGGCACGCCGATGCCCGCCGCCTCCTACTTCATCGGCAAGATCATCCTGGTCGGCGTCACGAGTGTCGCCCAGGTCGCGCTGATGTCGATCGTCGGCACCCTGCTGTTCGACCTGGAGCTGCCCACCGACCCGGCGAAGCTGCTGACCGCGGTGTGGGTCTTCCTCCTCGGCATCACCAGTTGCACGCTCCTGGGCATCACGCTCAGTTCGGTGACGAAGTCGGTCAGCGGCGCGGTCGCGGTGACCAACCTGATCTACATCGCGCTCCAGTTCATCTCCGGTGTGTTCGTCACACCGATCACCAACCTGCCGAAGGTTATGGTCACCATCGCCTCCTTCTTCCCGGTGAAGTGGATCTGCCAGGGCTTCCGCTCGGTGTTCCTGCCGGCCGAAGCGGCGACACAGGAAATGGCGGGGACATGGGAACTTCCGATGGTGGCGCTGGTGCTGACGGCGTGGTGCGTGGCGGGGCTGCTGCTGGCGAAGCTGACGTTCCGCTGGTCGAACGAAGGCAAGTGAACGCCTGGGAGCGGCTGTTCTGGCTCTGGGAGGTCCTCTTCGGGATCACCTTCGTCGCCACGACGGCACTGATCCTCATCGGGGACGACGCCACCGTCGACAAGGCGATCGCGATCCTGTGCCTGGTCGGCGTCGGCGTCGCCTACCTGGTCCGGGGCCGCGGCCTCATCAAGGGCCCGGACTACGAGGACACGCCGTGGCTGTTCGTCGGGATCCTGATGCTCCTGCTGACCGCCGCCACCTTCGCCACCACCACCTCGAGTTTCATCCTGTTCTTCGCCTGCCCCGTGCTCTACATGACGTTGCCGACGAAGACGGCGTCGATCCTCACCACGATCGCGGTACTGCTGGGGCCGCTGTCGTCGATCGTCCGGGGCGGCCTCGATCAGCCCGCGTTGCGCATCCTGGTGCCGATGACGGCGATCCTGATCATCTTCAGCCTGCTGGCCGGGCGCTACACCACGCAGATCATCGAACAGAGCAAGGCTCGGGCCGCGTTGATCGAGCAGCTGAAGGCCAGTCAGGCGGAGGTGTCCCGGCTCTCCAGGGAGGCTGGGACCGCCGCCGAACGCGAGCGCATGGCCCGGGAAATCCACGACACGCTCGCGCAGGGTTTCACCAGCATCGTCACGCTGACCCAGGCCATCGAGTCCGAAATGGACACCGATCCGAAGGCGGCCCGGCGCCACCTCGAACTGGCGGCGCGGACGGCGCGGGAGAACCTGGCCGAGGCACGGGCGATGGTCGCGGCGCAGGGGCCGTCCGCGCTCGCCGCCGGCTCACTGGAAGAGGCCTTGCGTCGGCAGGTCGAACGGCTGACCGAGGAGGCCGGGATCGAGGCGTCGATCGAGGTCGACGGCCCGTTGCCCGCACTGCCGATGGCCACCGAGGTCGTCGTGCTGCGCGGGGCACAGGAGGCCTTGAGCAACATCCGCAAGCATTCGCGCGCCACCGAGGTGTCGCTCCGGCTGTCCGTTGTGGACGGACGCGTCCGGCTCGGCGTGACCGACGACGGCGCCGGATTCGACCCCGCCGCGCCCACCGGCGGCTTCGGCCTGGCGGGGATGCGGACGCGGGCGGAACAGGTCGGTGGCATCGTGACGCTGAAAAGCGAACCCGGTGCGGGGACGAAGCTGGAACTGGAGGTGCCCGCGTGATCACGATCATGCTGGTCGACGATCACCCCGTGGTGCGGGAAGGCCTGCGCGGCATGCTGGAGGCCGAACCGGACCTGAGCGTCATCGGGGAAGCGGGTTCCGGGGACGAAGCCGTGGCCTTGAGCCGGGTCAAGCAGCCGGACGTGATCCTGATGGATCTGCGGATGCCCGGTCTCGACGGCGTCGGCGCGACCCGGAAGATCCTCGCGGACCGGCCCGGCCAGCGGGTCGTCGTGCTCACCACCTACGAGACGGACGCGGACATCCTGCGGGCTGTCGAGGCGGGAGCCTCCGGCTACCTGCTGAAGGACGCTTCGCGCACGGAGCTGGCAGGAGCGATCAGAGCGGCGTCACGCGGCGAGACGGTCTTGGCGCCTTCGGTCGCCGGGAAGCTGGTGAACCGGGTGCGCAACCCGACGGCGTCGCCGTTGTCGGCGCGCGAGATCGAAGTGCTCCGGCTGGTGGCGCAGGGCAGCACGAACGCCGACATCGGGCGAACGCTCCACATCAGCGAGGCGACCGTCAAGACCCACCTGCTCCGGACGTTCGGAAAACTGGACGTTTCGGACCGCACGGCGGCTGTGACCACCGCTATGCGACTGGGCCTGCTCGGGTAGGCAGAATGCGTCTCATGCTTGCCACGACCGAAATGGCGCTGCTACGCCGCCTCGCGCACGAGCAATCCTCGTGCCGCGCCCCGTCCATCGTCGCCGCCGTCGTCCGCGACGGAGAACTCGTCTGGTCAGGAGGACGCGGCCGCGTCGACGGCGCGACGCCGGGCGCCGACACGCAGTACCGGCTCGGCTCGATCACCAAGACGCTCGTCGCGACGGCCGTCATGCGCCTGCGCGACGAAGGCAAGCTCGACCTCAACGACCCGCTCGAACAGCATCTGCCGGGTACCGCGTTCGGCTCGGCCACCATCGCGCAGCTGCTCTCGCACACCTCGGGCCTGACCGCGGAATCGCCCGGCTCCTGGTGGGAGCGCACGGTCGGCGCCGACTGGGACGCGCTCGTCGAAAGCCTCAAGGACGGCGCGACGCGGCTGCGGCCGGGCAGCAAGTTCCACTACAGCAACGTCGGCTACGGCGTGCTCGGCGAGCTGGTCGCCCGGCACCGCGGGCAGTCCTGGCTCGACGTCGTCCGCGCCGAGATCCTCGGCCCGCTCGGCATGACCCGGACCTCGCCGCATCCGGAAGGCGCGCACGCGAGCGGATTCGCCGTGCACCCCTTCGCCGACCTGCTCATGCCGGAGCCGTCGCCGGACGCGGGCGCGATGGCGCCGGCCGGGCAGCTGTGGTCGACGATCACCGACCTCGCCCGCTGGACGGCGTTCCTCGGCGGCCACACCGGTGGCGTGCTGAGCGAGCAGACCGTCGCGGAGATGCGCGAAATGGTCACCGTGGACGACGGGGACACCTGGTCCACCGGCTTCGGCCTCGGCGTCATGCTGGTCCGCACGGAGGGCAGGCGCCTGGCCGGGCACACCGGATCGATGCCGGGCTTCCTCGCCTGCTCGCTGGTCGACGCGAACGCCGGCCTCGGCGCGCTGGTGCTGACGAACTCGACGGCGGGCGTGGGCATCACGCAGCTGTGCCTCGACCTGATGAACCTGACCGAACAGCACGAACCGTCGATACCCAAGGAATGGGTTCCGTCCACTGTGGACCCGAAGCTACTGGAGCTGACCGGGCTGTGGCACTGGGGCCCGACGCCGTACCACCTGCGGCTGCTCCCGGACGGCCTGTTCTCGCTCGCGCCGTCCGACGGGCCCGGCCGCGCGTCGCGGTTCGCGCCGGTCGGCGAGGACACCTGGGTCGGCCTCGACGCCTACTACGCGGGCGAGACGCTGCGGGTCGGGCGGGACTCGGCGGGGAAGCCGAACCACCTCGACCTCGCGACGTTCATCTTCTCGCGGACGCCGTTCGACCCGGCCGCGCCCATCCCGGGCGGCGTCGACCCCGACGGCTGGCGCTAGCGGAAGCGGACGGCGGCGGTCGTGAACTCGCGGCCGCCGCCGGCGCACACCAGGACGTCGCTGTAGTCGGGGTCACCGACGACCCACATCCGGCGCGGGCCGCGCAGCGACTCGGCGAGTTCGCCGGGGCATCGCTCGATGACGAACTTCGCCGGGCGGCCGTCGAGGACGGCCCACCCGCGCGCGGTGTCCGCGTCCGGATCCAGTGTGGCGGTGGCCAGCGCCCAGGGGCCGAACACGACGTCGAGGACACCTTCACGACGCCGGATGGTGAACCGCAGCGCCGTCAGCCATTGACGGGTCTTCGGCGAGGAGATCTCGTCCGGCCCGTCTCCGTACACCCAGCGCGGCAGGCCGGGGACGAACACGAGCACGAGCGCCGCCGCGAAACCGAGCGGTGCGGCGATGGCCGCGGTCTCGTCCCATTCGCCGAAGACCCAGTGGATCACGAACACGAGGAAGTACAGGAACAGGAAGCCCCAGCGCGGCCGCCACGGATCGGGCATCAGGCAGCGGGGGTGTGCCCGACGGCCGTCCCCACCGCCGCGATGAACTTGCGGGCGATGCGCTTGCCCTCGCCCCAGTCGACGAAGCCGAACTTGAGGCTCGTCTGGATCGCCAGCCCCGAGCCCTCCGGCGTCCGCTCCACCTTCACCGTGACCGTCTGCCCGTAGCTGAACAGGCCCATGCTGGTCGAGAAGGTGACGTAACCCGCGGCCGAGTCGTAGTAGGGGTTCTTCCCCTTGACCGCGGTGACCCCGCTCTGGAGGGCCTGCCACAACGCCTCAGGGGGCAGGGGGAATCGTTCGTGCACTGTCGCCATGAGGCGAGAAGCTACCCGGCGGTCGGCGACGGCGGGAGGGAGTTCGCCGATCCCACATACCGGACAGGCGGCACCGACTGTCAGCAGGCCCGTCCCGACCTGAGAGACTGGGCACATGACCGACGCACCTGAGTTGACCCTCCCCGCGGACCTGAAGCCTGCCGATGGCCGCTTCGGCTGCGGACCGTCCAAGGTCCGTGACGAGCAGCTCGCCAACCTGGCGAAATCCGGTGCCACCTACCTCGGCACCTCGCACCGGCAGAAGCCCGTGAAGTCCCTTGTCGGCCGCGTGCGCGCCGGTCTGTCTGAATTGTTCTCCCTGCCCGAAGGCTACGAAGTGGTCCTCGGCAACGGCGGGACGACCGCATTCTGGGACGCCGCGGCGTTCGGCCTCGTGCGGGAACGCTCGCAGCACTTCACCTACGGCGAGTTCTCCTCGAAGTTCGCCACGGTGACCAAGGGCGCCCCGTTCCTCGCCGACCCGATCGTCGTCAAGGCCGACCCGGGCAGCGCGCCCGAGATCGCCTACGAGGCCGGTGCCGACCTGGTCGGCTGGGCGCACAACGAGACCTCGACCGGTGTCGCGGTGCCGGTCCGCCGCCCTGAAGGCAGTGACGGCGCGCTCGTCGCCATCGACGCCACCTCCGGCGCGGGCGGCCTGCCGGTCAAGGCCGAGGACTTCGACGTCTACTACTTCGCGCCCCAGAA
The DNA here is from genome assembly GCF_042723255.1 of Amycolatopsis thailandensis. Taxonomy (NCBI): domain Bacteria; kingdom Bacillati; phylum Actinomycetota; class Actinomycetes; order Pseudonocardiales; family Pseudonocardiaceae; genus Amycolatopsis; species Amycolatopsis thailandensis. Next base: position 586 of record NZ_JBHXJK010000052.1, on the reverse strand, counting down.
GTCCTTCGCCTCTGACGGTGGCCTCTGGATCGCGCTGGCCTCGCCCGCCGCGGTCGAGCGCATCGGCGAGATCGGCGCGAGCGACCGGTGGATCCCCGAGTTCCTGTCGCTGACCACCGCGCTCGACAACTCCCGCAAGGACCAGACGTACAACACCCCGGCGGTGTCGACGCTGTTCCTGCTGGCCGACCAGATCGAGTGGATGAACTCGAACGGCGGTCTGGAGTGGACCACCGCGCGCACGCGCGACTCGTCGACCCGGCTCTACGAGTGGGCCGAGAAGACCTCGTACACGACGCCGTTCGTCAGCGACCCGTCGCTGCGTTCGCAGGTCGTCGGCACCATCGACTTCGCCGACGAGGTGGACGCCGCCGCGGTGGCGAAGGTGCTGCGCGCCAACGGGATCGTCGACACCGAGCCGTACCGGAAGCTCGGCCGCAACCAGCTGCGCGTCGGCCTGTTCCCGGCCATCGACCCGGACGACATCACGAAGCTGACCCAGAGCATCGAGTACGTCGTCGAGCGCCTGGGCTGAGCTAGCTTTCCGTGAAGGCCCCCTTCATTGCGCTAGGCGCAATGAAGGGGG
>NZ_JBHXJK010000051.1:48017-60496 GCF_042723255.1 Amycolatopsis thailandensis | reverse complement strand
CGTGAAGGCCTCCTTGAGGGACCCAGAGTCCCTCAAGGAGGCCTTCACGGACTTCGCAAGCGAGGAGCTGGCGTCACATTCGCCCCAGCGTCACCAGTAATCACATCGATGGGTAGCGAAGGGCTCCTTCCCTACCCTGAAGGTAGGCAAGGAGGCCTTCACGGACTTCAGGGCCGCCACGGCGACCGCCGACGGTAGTGCTCAAGTACATGAAGGCCCCCTTGCTTGCGCCTAGGTACATGAAGGGGGCCTTCACGCGCAAAGCTGGGGTCAGACGGTGAAGCCGAGGGCGCGCAGCTGTTCGCGGCCGTCCTCGGTGATCTTCTCCGGGCCCCACGGCGGCATCCAGACCCAGTTGATCCGGAAGTCCTTGACCAGTCCCGTTCCCCCGCCGACGAGCGCGGCACCGGTCTGGTCCTCGATGACGTCGGTCAGCGGGCAGGCCGCGGACGTCAGGGTCATGTCGATGGTGGCCGTGTTGTCCGGCTCGACGTGGATGCCGTAGACGAGCCCGAGGTCGACGACGTTGATGCCGAGTTCGGGGTCGACGACGTCGCGCATCGCCTCTTCGACGTCCTCGACCTTCGCCACGTCGGCGGTGTCCGGGGCGGCGGCGGTCTCGGCGTCGAGGTCGGCGGCCGTGCGCCCCTCGCGGGTTTCGGTCTGCTGTTCGGTCATGCCGTCTCAACTCCGTTGGTCGTGCGGGCGACGGCGTCCTTGAACGCCATCCATCCGAGCAGGGCGCATTTAACGCGGGCCGGGTACTTGGCCACGCCGGCGAAGGCGATGCCGTCCTCCAGCACGTCCTCGTCGGGTTCGATCTGGCCCTTGCCCTGCATCAGCTCGACGAAGGCGTCCATGGTGGTGAACGCCTCCTCCACGGTGTGCCCGACGACGAGATCCGTCAAGACCGACGTGGACGCCTGGCTGATCGAGCAGCCCTGACCGTCGTAGGAGACGTCGGCGACCTTCCCGTCGTCGACCTTCACTCGCAGTGTCACCTCGTCGCCGCAGGTCGGGTTGACCTGGAACGACTCACCGTCGAACGGCTCGCGCAGGCCGCGGCCGTGCGGGTTCTTGTAGTGGTCCAGGATGATCTCCTGGTACATGCTCTCCAGGTTCATCACGCCACCCCGAAGAACTTCTGCGCCTCGCGCACACCGTTCACCAAAGCGTCCACTTCGGACAGGGTGTTGTAGACGTAGAACGACGCGCGCACGGTCGCCGGGACCGAGCAGGCCCGGTGCAGCGGCCACGCGCAGTGGTGCCCGACGCGGACGGCGACGCCGAGGCTGTCCAGCACCTGGCCCGAGTCGTGCGGGTGGACGCCGTCGATGACGAACGACACCAGCCCGCCGCGGTCGGCCATGTCGGTGGGGCCGATGATCCGCACGCCGGGGATCTCGCCGAGTCCGGTCAGCGCGGCCTCGGTGAGGAGGTGTTCGTGCGCGGCGACCCGGTCCATGCCGATCGCCGACAGGTAGTCGGCGGCCGCGCCGAGGCCGACGGCCTGCGACGTCATCGGGGTGCCCGCCTCGAACCGCTGCGGCGGCGCGGCGAACGTGGTCTGCTCCATGCGGACCATCTCGATCATCGAACCGCCGGTCAGGAACGGCGGCATCGCTTCGAGCAGCTCGCGACGTCCGTAGAGGACACCGATGCCGTACGGGCCGACCATCTTGTGCCCGGCGAAAGCGGCGAAGTCGACGTCCAGCTTGTGGAGGTCCACCGGGAAGTGAGGCACCGACTGGCAGGCGTCCAGCACGACCAGCGCGCCGACCTTGCGGGCCTTCTTCACCAGGAACTCGACCGGGTTGATCGTGCCGAGCACGTTGGACTGGTGCGTGAACGCGAGCACCTTGGTCCGCTCGGTGATCAGCTCGTCCACATTGGACAGATCGAGACGACCGTCCGCGGTGACGGAGAACCACTTCAGCGTCGCGCCGGTGCGCTGGCAGAGCTGCTGCCACGGCACCAGGTTCGCGTGGTGCTCCATCTCGGTGATGACGATCTCGTCGCCGGGTCCGATCTTGAACCGCTCGGCCTCGGGACCGGCCGTGGCGGCGTTGCTCATCGCGTAGGCGACGAGGTTGATGCCCTCGGTGGCGTTCTTGGTGAACACCAGCTCGTGCGGGGAGGCGCCGACGAACTCCGCGATCCGCACGCGGGCGGACTCGTAGGCGTCGGTCGCCTCCTCGGCGAGCTGGTGCGCGCCGCGGTGCACCGCGGCGTTCGAGGTCTCCAGGAACCGGCGCTCGGCTTCGAGCACCTGCGCCGGTTTCTGGGACGTCGCGCCGGAATCCAGATACACCAAGGGTTTCCCGTCCCGCACCGTGCGGGTCAGGATCGGGAAGTCGGCCCTGATGGCCGCTACGTCCAGCGGTACAGAGTTAGCCGTGGTGGTGGTCATCGGGCCAACTCCTCTCGGTGTAGTCGTGAAGTTCAGTGATCAGACAGCGGCGGTCTCGGCGGAGCCGGTGTACTTGACGTACCCGTTCTCCTCGAGCTCGTCCGCGAGTTCACGGCCGCCGGACTCGACGATCTTGCCGCCGGCGAACACGTGCACGAAGTCGGGCGTGATGTGCCGCAGGATCCGCGTGTAGTGCGTGATCAGCATGACGCCGGCGTCGTTGTTGGCCTTGAACTCGTTGACGCCCTCGGACACGACGCGCAGCGCGTCGACGTCGAGGCCGGAGTCGGTCTCGTCGAGGATGGCGATCTTCGGCTTGAGCAGCGCCAGCTGCAGGATCTCGTGGCGCTTCTTCTCGCCGCCGGAGAAGCCCTCGTTCACCGAACGCTCGGCGAACTCGGACGAGATCTCCAGCTTGCCCATCTCCTCCTTGACCTCCTTGACCCAGTGGCGCAGCTTGGGGGCCTCGCCACGGACCGCGGTGGCCGCGGTGCGGAGGAAGTTGGACATGGACACGCCCGGCACCTCGACCGGGTACTGCATGGCGAGGAACAGGCCCGCGCGGGCGCGCTCGTCGACGCTCATCTCCAGCACGTCCTCACCGTCGAGCAGGACCTGCCCGGAGGTGACTTCGTACTTGGGGTGGCCGGCGATGGCGTACGACAGCGTGGACTTGCCCGAACCGTTGGGGCCCATGATCGCGTGGGTCTCGCCCGACTTGATGGTCAGGTTGACGCCCTTGAGGATCTCCTTGGGGCCCTCCTCGGTCGTGACCGAGGCGTGCAGATCCTTGATTTCCAGCGTAGGCATTTCTTTCCTAAAGTCTGATGTGGACGGACGAGGGCTTAGACGCCCACGGCTTCGAGCTCGGCTTCGATCGCGGCCTCGAGACGCTCGCGCACCTCGGGAACGCCGATCTTGACCAGGATCTCGTGGAAGAACCCGCGCACGACCAACCGGCGCGCGGCGTCTTCGCCGATTCCGCGCGACTGGAGGTAGAACAACTGCTCGTCGTCGAACCTTCCCGTCGCGCTCGCGTGGCCGGCGCCTTCGATCTCGCCGGTCTCGATCTCCAGGTTCGGGATCGAGTCCGCCCGCGCGCCCGGCGTCAGCACCAGGTTGCGGTTGAGCTCGTAGGTGTCGGTCGCTTCGGCGGCCGCGCGGATCAGCACGTCGCCGACCCACACGGTGTGCGCGCCGTCGCCCTGCAACGCGCCCTTGTACATCACCCGCGACTTGCAGTTCGGCACCGCGTGGTCGACGAAGAGCCGGTGCTCCTGGTGCTGCCCTTCGTCCGCGAAGTACAGGCCGAGCATTTCGACGTCGCCGCCCTTGTCGGCGAAGGTCGCCGTCGGCGAGACGCGGACCAGGTCACCGCCCAGCGTGATGACGATGTGCTTGAGCGTGGCGTCGCGGCCGAGCTTGAGGTGCTGCTCGGAGACGTGCACCGCGTCGTCGGCCCAGTCCTGGACGCTGACCACGGTCACGTTCGCCGAATCGCCGATGACGAACTCGACGTTGTCGGCGTAGGTGCCGGAGCCGACGTGGTCGAGGACGATGACGGCCTCGGAGAACTGCTCGGCGCGGACCTGCACGTGCCCGTAGGCGACCTCGCCCTCGCCGGGGCCGGTGATCTTCACCGTCGACGGCTTCGACGTCTTCGTCTCCTTGGGCACCGTGATGACGGTGGCCTCGGTGAACGAGGAGTAGGCCTGCGCGGCGATCCGGTCGCTCGGGACACCCGCGACGCCGAGGCGCTCGTCGTCCCGGCCCACCTTCTCGATCTTCAGTTCAGGGGCGGCGTCGGCGTCCACGGTGGCCGAACCCGAAGCGGTGGCGGACCCGTCGTGCAGGCCGCGCAGCCGCTTCATCGGCGTGAAACGCCAGTTCTCCTCGCGACCGCCGGGGACCTCGAAGGCCTCGACGTCGTGCGAGGTGAAGCGCTCCGCGCGGGACGTGGCCGGGATGACCACGCCCTCGCGCATCGCTTCGGAAACGTTGTTCTCGGTAACCGACATGACTAGCCGACGGACCCTTCCATCTGAAGCTCGATCAGGCGGTTCAGCTCGAGCGCGTACTCCATCGGCAGCTCACGCGCGATGGGCTCGACGAACCCGCGCACGATCATCGCCATGGCCTCGGCCTCGTCGAGACCGCGCGACATGAGGTAGAACATCTGGTCTTCGCTGACCTTCGAGACGGTCGCCTCGTGGCCCATCGACACCTCGTCGTTGCGGATGTCGACGTACGGGTACGTGTCCGACCGCGAGATCGTGTCGACCAGCAGCGCGTCACAGACGACGCTGGACCGCGAGTGGTGCGCCCGCTTCGCGACCTTGACCAGGCCGCGGTAGGAGGTGCGGCCACCGCCGCGCGCCACCGACTTCGACACGATGGTCGAGGAGGTGTGCGGCGCCAGGTGCTCCATCTTCGCGCCGGCGTCCTGGTGCTGGCCCTCGCCCGCGAACGCGACCGAGAGGACCTCGCCCTTGGCGTGCTCGCCCATGAGGAAGACGGACGGGTACTTCATCGTGACCTTGGAACCGATGTTGCCGTCGATCCACTCCATGGTCGCGCCCTCTTCGCACTTGGCGCGCTTGGTGACCAGGTTGTAGACGTTGTTCGACCAGTTCTGGATGGTCGTGTACCGGCAGCGGGCGCCCTTCTTCACGATGATCTCCACGACCGCCGAGTGCAGCGAGTCGGACTGGTAGATCGGCGCGGTGCAACCCTCGACGTAGTGCACGTAGGCGTCTTCGTCGACGATGATCAGGGTCCGCTCGAACTGACCCATGTTCTCGGTGTTGATCCGGAAGTACGCCTGCAGCGGGATGTCCACCTTGACGCCCTTGGGGACGTAGATGAACGAGCCGCCGGACCACACCGCGGTGTTCAGCGCGGAGAACTTGTTGTCCCCGGCCGGGATCACGGAGCCGAAGTACTCCTTGAAGATCTCCGGGTGCTCCTTGAGCGCGGTGTCGGTGTCCAGGAACAGGACGCCCTGCGCCTCCAGATCCTCACGGATCGAGTGGTAGACGACCTCGGACTCGTACTGCGCGGCGACACCGGCGACGAGGCGCTGCTTCTCCGCCTCGGGGATGCCGAGCTTGTCGTACGTGTTCTTGATGTCCTCGGGCAGGTCTTCCCAGGAAGTGGCCTGCTTCTCACTGGACCGCACGAAGTACTTGATGTTGTCGAAGTCGATCCCGGAGAGGTCCGCACCCCAGTTGGGCATGGGCTTCAGATCGAAGAGCTTGAGCGCCTTCAGTCGCGCTTCGCGCATCCACTCCGGCTCCGACTTCTTCGAGGAGATGTCGGTGACGACGTCCTCGTTCAGTCCTCGGCGGGCGCTGGCGCCCGCCTCGTCGGAGTCCGCCCAGCCGAACGCGTACTTGCCAAGGGACTCGATGGTCTCTTCCTGGCTCATGGGCGCGGTGGTGGGAGTGCGCTGCTCGGCAGCGGCAGTCATGCGGGTTTCCCTCCATTCGGGATCCGTGCTGTGCGCCCTGGGGAGGGCGCCGTGCTTCCCGGCGCGGGTGTGGCCGGGTGACCCGCCGAAACGACGGGTACGTGGGTGGTGCACACGTTGTCACCGCGTGCGATGGTCGCCAGCCGTTGCACATGAGTACCCAGAAGTTCCGCGAAAGCCTCTGTTTCGGCTTCACACAACTGAGGGAACTCGGCGGCGACGTGGGCGACCGGGCAATGATGCTGGCAAAGCTGTTCGCCGACACCGACCTGACGGGTCGACGCAGCGTAACCCTCCCTGGTCAGCGCCGCAGCGAGGGCCTCGGCGCGGGTGACAGGGTCGGTGTGCTTGGTGATCGCGTCCTGGTGCGGTCCGACCAGCGAAGCGACACGGGCCTCCGCGAAGGCCTTCACGGCGTCTTCCCCGGCGTGTTCGGAGAGGAACCGGATGGCCGAGGACGCGAGGTCGTCGTAGGCGTGGCCGAACCGGGCGCGGCCGGCTTCGGTGAGCAGGAAGTTCTTGGCGGGACGTCCTCGGCCGCGGGGGCCGCGGCGGGGCGCGTCCCGGGTTTCGGCCTCGCCGTCGGCGAGCAGCGCGTCGAGATGACGGCGGACGGCGGCCGCGCTGATGCCCAGCTGATCGGCCACCTCGACGGCGGTCATCGGCCCCTGTTCCAGCAGCAAGCGGGCCACTTCGTGCCTGGTCCGCCCCTCGGGACCGACCTGCGCGGGGACAGGCTGGACCTCGGCGCGGGGCATGTCGCCACCGGCCTCGTCCTGCGTCCCCGTCTTTTTCACAACACAAGTGTGACGTATTTCCGGGGAGACGGCAAAGAGGGGTGCCTCACGGAGTGGCGTGGGTCACTCTTGAACCACTTCGGGGGCTGAAGGACGCTTTCCCCGCATGCGATGAGACGAAAGCGTCCTTCACCGCATCGCACGCGGCGAAGGGCCCCTTCAGCCCTCGGTAACCACGTACCCGCTCGGTCTGTTCCCTCCGGTCGCTACCCTTCGTGCGTGGCAGTGGGCGATCACCCGGCAGGGCGGGACACGGACGAAGCAGGCCCGGAGAAGTACCCGGCCGCGGGATCGGTGGCGACGCTCTCCCCCGGCCACCCCCGCGAACCGGAGCCGCTCGACGACAAGGAACTGCGCGGGCTGAACGTCGTCCGCCGGTTCGGCGCGGTCGGTTCGCTGTTCCTCGCCCTCGGCTCGCTCGGCGCGGGCGCCGCGCCGGTGATCAACCCGGTGCAGGAGATCCCGGTCCTGCGGCTGTTCACCCGCATCCCCATGGTCTCGCTCGCGATGGGCCTGGCGGGGATGGCGATCATCGTGCTCAGCTGGCTGCTGCTCGGCCGGTTCGCGCAGCCCGCGCGCCGCCGTCTCGCCACCCAGGGCCAGCTCGCCCGCACCATCGCGCTCTGGTGCGCGCCACTGCTGTTCATCCCGCCGCTGTTCTCCCGCGACGTCTACAGCTATCTCGCGCAGAGCGAGATCGTGGCCCGCGGGATGGACCCGTACTCCCTCGGCCCGGCCGAGGCGCTCGGCGTCTCCGACCCGCTGACCTCGGGCGTCTCCAACATGTGGCGCGAGACCCCGGCGCCCTACGGCCCGCTGCTGCTGCGTCTCGGCGGCTGGCTCGCCCCGCTGAGCAGCGGGAACATCGTCACCGGCGTGCTGCTGCAACGCGGGCTCGCGCTGATCGGCGTCATCCTGATCATCTGGGCGCTGCCCCGGCTGGCCAAGCGGTTCGGCGTGCAACCGGCCACCGCGCTGTGGCTCGGCGCGGCGAACCCGCTGCTGATCTTCCACTTCGTCGCGGGCGCCCACAACGACGCGCTGGCCATCGGGCTCATGGTGGCCGGACTGGAGGTCGGCCTCCAGCGGATGCCGGTGCGGTTCAAGAACGACGAGCCTCCCCCGCTGGCCAAGGGCGAACTGCTGTACATCGGGCTCGGGGTCACGCTCATCACCCTCGGCGTCGCGGTGAAACTGAACGCGATCCTGGCGCTGCCGTTCTTCACGGTGATGGTGGCCAGACGCTGGCACGGCCGGATCAAGGACCTGCTCACCGCGGCGATACCGATGGCACTGCTGTTCGGCGTGGTGCTGGTGGCGGTCTGTTACGGCACCGGCCTCGGCTTCGGCTGGGTCGGCGCGCTCGGGACGCCGGGGCTGGTCCGCTCGTGGATCTCCCCGACGTCGGAACTCGCGGCGCTCGGCGGTGTCCTCGGCATCGCGCTCGGCCTCGGCAACCACACCAACGCGATGGTGCCGATCCTCGGCGCGCTCGGCTATCTCGTCGCCGGCGCGGTGACGGTCAAGTTCCTGTGGGACAGCTTCAAATGGCGCTACCGGCCGATCATCGGCCTCGGTGTCTCGCTGGGCGCGGTGATGGTGCTGCACGTGGCGCTGCAGCCCTGGTACCTGTTGTGGGCGATCATCCCGCTCGCCGCGGCGGCGGGGACCTCGCGGTTCCGCATCGCCGCGACGATCGTCACCGCCGTCCTGCCGTTCCTGCTGCCGACGACGGGAAGCACCTTCGAGGGCCGGGGTTTCGTCCTGCCGTTCGCGTGGGCCGCCGCCGGGGTCGTCACTCTTCTGGGGCTGTTCGTCGTCCACCGCCTCTCACCACTGCTGCTGTCCAAGCCGGTCCCGGAGCATTCACTCCCGGCGTGAGGCCGTATCGTGACCTGTCGTGAACGCCCCCGCCGTCGAGATCACCGGGCTGGTGAAACGCTACGGATCCACCACCGCGGTCGATGGACTCGATCTGCGGATGGACCGCGGCACCCTGCTCGCACTGCTCGGCCCGAACGGGGCCGGCAAGACCACCACCGTCGAGATCTGCGAAGGCTTCCTGCGGCCTGACGGCGGCGAAGTCCGTGTCCTGGGCATGGATCCGACGCGCGACGGCTCGGCTTTGCGGCCGCGGATCGGCGTCATGCCCCAGGGCGGCGGCGCGTATCCCGGTGTCCGCGCCGACGAGATGCTCGGACTGGTCGCCGCGTGCGCGGCGAATCCGCTCGACCCGGCCTGGCTGCTGGACGTCCTCGGTCTTTCGGGAGCGCGCAAGACGCCGTTCAAACGGCTTTCCGGCGGACAGCAGCAGCGGCTCTCGCTCGCCTGCGCGCTCGTCGGCAGGCCGGAGTTGCTCTTCCTCGACGAGCCGACGGCGGGGATGGACCCGCAGGCCCGCCGCCTGGTCTGGGACCTGCTCGAAGCGCTGCGCGCCGACGGGGTCAGCGTGCTGCTCACCACGCATCTGATGGAAGAGGCCGAAACGCTGGCCGACACCGTGGTGATCGTGGACCACGGCAAGGTCGTCGTCGAAGGCTCCCCGCAGTCGCTGACCGTCGAAGCCGGCGAGGCCGCGCAACTGCGTTTCAAGGCCCGCACCAAACTCGACACCGGCCTGCTGACCGCGGCGCTGCCCGAAGGCCACCTCGTGCACGAGTCGGCACCGGGGACCTATCTCGTCGAGGGCGCGATCGACCCGCAGGTGGTGTCGACGGTGACGGCGTGGTGCGCGCAGCAGGGCGTCATGCCGGAGGAACTACAGGTCGGCAGGCGCACGCTGGAAGAGGTCTTCCTGGAGCTGACCGGACGGGAACTGCGCGCATGACGACCCTGCCCACACCGCGCTTCACCGCGGGCACGTTCACCCCGGCCCCCGGCCGCGGCTCGCTCGGCAAGATGCTGCGCACGCACGCGAAGGTCGAGGCGAGCCTGACCCTGCGCCACGGCGAGCAGATCCTGCTGACCCTGCTCATCCCGCTCGCGCTGCTGATCGGCTTGTCGCTGCTGGACATCCTGCCGTCGTCGCAACTCGGCGATTCGTCCAAAGTGGACTGGATCACGCCGAGGATCCTGGCGCTGGCGGTGATGTCGTCCGCGTTCACCGGGCAGGCCATCGCGCTGGGCTTCGACCGCCGATACGGCGTCCTCAAACGACTTTCCGCCACGGCGCTGCCCCGCTGGCTGCTCATCGCGGGCCGGGTGACCGCCGCGCTGGTGGTGGTCGCTCTGCAGGCGGTGATCCTCGGCGTCGTGGCCGCGCTGCTGGGCTGGTCGCCCTCGCTCGGCGGGATCCTCGGCGCCATCCCGTTCCTGATCGTCGGCACGCTCGCGTTCGGCGCGCTGGGCCTGCTGCTCGGCGGAGCACTGCGCGCGGAGGCCGTGCTGGCGCTGGCGAACATCGTCTGGTTCGTGCTGCTGCTCGCCGGCGGCATCCTGCTGGCGCCGTCGACGATGCCGTCCGGGCTCGCGACGGTCGTCGAACTGCTGCCGTCGGGCGCGCTCGCCGAAGGCCTGCGTTCGGTGCTGCTGGACGGTTCGTTCGGCTGGGGCCCGTTCGCGGTCCTCGTCGGCTGGGGCGTCGTCGCGGGCGCGCTGGCGAGCAAGACCACCAAGCTCACCTGAGGCCCCCGACACAGCCGGTGCGGCCGGTGGAAGGCTCTCAGGAAGGGCGTTCTAGCATCGGGCGGTGCCGTTCCAGAGCCTTGTAGCGCGTCTGCCGTATCCCTCGTCCGCGGTCCAGCGGGCGGTCGCGATAGCGGCGGTGATCGCCCAGGCCGGGATCGGCGTCACCGGCTCGGTCGTCCGCGTCACCGGCTCGGGCCTCGGCTGCCCGACCTGGCCGCAGTGCGTCGAGGGCAGCATCGTCCCGGTGGCACACCCCGAGTTCGACGCGCTCACCCAGTGGATCGAGTTCAGCAACCGGATGCTGACCGGCGTCGTCATCGCCGTCGCCGCGCTGTGCGTGATCACCGCGTGGCGCGTGCAGATCGAGCACCCGAGCCGCCGCCGTCTGGTGAAGCTGGCCTGGACGATGCCCGCCGGCGTGATGCTGCAGGCCGTCGTCGGCGGGATCACCGTGCTCGCCAAACTCGAATGGTGGACCGTCGCGCTCCACTTCCTGGCCTCCACCCCCCTGGTCTGGCTCGCGGTCCTGCTGCTGCGCGCCTTCAACGAGGGTGACGAGCCCGCCCGCTGGCTGATCCCGGACGCGGGCCGCAAGACGCTGATCGTGCTCGCCGCGACGATGTGGGCCGTCCTCGTGGCGGGGACCACCGTGACCGGCGCGGGACCGCACGGCGGCGACCCCGGCACCCACCGGTTCCAGGCTCCGATCGAGACGCTCACCCAGGTCCACGGTGGTCTACTGGTGGTCTATTTGATCGTGCTGGCCGTCTTCGGGCTCCAGCTGATGCGGGGCGAGACGCCGAAGCAGCTGTGGCAGCGGTACACCATCGTGTGGGTCATAGCGCTCGCACAGGGCGTCCTGGGCTCGGTGCAGTACGCCCTGGGCGTGCCGGAGGCGCTGGTCTCGTTCCACGTCCTCGGTTCCGCCCTGGTGATCATCTCGACGGCGGCGCTGTGGTGCGGCTCACGCGATCGCGGTCCCGTCTCCTCGGCCACGGCGCCGGAACGCGAACTCGCCACCTCGAACTGACCCCGCGGCAAACCGGACGTAACCCCCAGGCGGCATGCTCGCCAGACGGTGCCCTTACGCTGCGCACGGTGCCCCACACGGGGGGACCACCGAGTCGAGGCACGAGGTGTCGCATGACCGCCAGCACCGAGCCGGACGCACCGGCCAGTCAGTCCAAGCCCCTGATCTCCCATCGCCGAGGTTCCGGGGAGATGCTGATACTCAAGACCTTCCTGCTGGTCCCGTTCGTCGCGCTGCTCGCCGCCGTGCCGATCGTGTGGGGCTGGGGCATGACCTGGGTGGATCTCGCGCTGGCTGCGGTGTTCTACACCCTGGGGACGCTCGGGGTGACCGTCGGCTACCACCGCTACTTCACCCATGGCGCCTTCAAGGCCGGGCGGCCACTGCGGATCGCGCTCGCCATCGCCGGGAGTTTCGCGGTGCAGGGGTCGGTCATCTTCTGGGTGGCCAGCCACCGTCGCCACCACGCCTTCGCCGACCGCGAAGGCGACCCGCACTCCCCCTGGCTGTTCGGGACGTCGCCGACGGCGCTGCTGCGCGGGTTCTGGCACGCGCACATGGGCTGGATGTTCAGCCGTGAGGTGACCAACTACGAACGCTTCGCACCGGATCTGGTGGCCGACAAGGATCTTCGCGTGGTGAACCGCTACTTCTGGCTGTGGATCACGCTCAGCCTCGCGCTGCCCGCGATCCTCGGCGGGCTGATCAGCTGGTCCTGGTGGGGCGTGGTGACCGGGTTCTTCTGGGCCGGGCTGGTCCGCATCGCGTTCCTGCACCACGTCAGCTGGTCGGTGAATTCGATCTGCCACCTGATCGGGGAACGCCCGTTCGCGAGCCGTGACAAGGCGGCGAACTTCTGGCCGCTGGCGATCCTGTCCATGGGCGAGTCGTGGCACAACTCCCACCACGCCGACCCGACCTGCGCGCGGCACGGTGTCCTGCGCGGACAGGTCGACGTGTCGGCGCGGGTGATCTGGCTGTTCGAGAAGTTCGGCTGGGCACGGGACGTGCGGTGGCCGAAGCCGGAGCGGCTGGCCGCGAAACTCGCCAAACCCGCCTGACGCTCTCTCGTCGATGTCATGAGGGGTGCCCCAAAGTGGGAAAATGGCCTTTTGGGTCCCCACCAGGAACGCGCCCCGCAGGGGC
>NZ_JBHXJK010000051.1:0-48007 GCF_042723255.1 Amycolatopsis thailandensis | reverse complement strand
ACCCCGCCATACGTTATCCTGTGGGTAGTGGGGGGATATCATTTTTTTATACTACACCGCAATGCTGGCCACCACTTCGGACGAAAAGTGTCCTATGGGGACCCCTCATGACACGCGCGCGTCAGGCGAGTTGCTGCCGCACAGCGGAGGCGAAGCGCCAAGCGGCGGCCGCGTCGGTCTGCCGGAAACCGAGCGAAGGCTCGACGAGCTCCAGTTCCAGCAGCAGCGGCCGTCCGTCCGGCCCGGCGACGAGGTCCACACGGGCGTAGAGCAGTTCCGCGCGCAGGATGCCGAGCAGCGCCGCCGTCGCGTCCAACGCGTCTTCGGCCAGCGCGCGGAAACCCGCGGCAGGCTGTACCGGCGCGAGGTTTTCCGTCACGTACAGCCCGGATTCGTCGAGTTCCCGGCCCAGCATCGCGGCCTTCGAGAACGCGTGCGAGTACACGCCGCCGAAGTACACCAGCGCGATCTCGCCGTCACTGTCCACACTGGACTGGTACGGCTGGAGCAGCACGGTGTTCCCGTCCGCCTGCAATCCGGACAGGTGCGCGGCGGCCGCGTCGCCCGCGGTGAACCGGCCGGCGCCGCGCGAACCCGCGCCGATGGCGGGCTTCAGCACGAACTCGCCCTTGGGCCAGCCCGGAGCCTTGTCGTCCGGCGCGATCAGCGTCGTCGGCACGACCGCGACCCCGGCGTCGCCTAGTTCGGCCAGATAGGACTTGTCGGTGTTCCAGCGCACGACTTCGGCCGAATTGGCCAACGACGGCACGGATTCGGTCCAGGACAGGAACTCGTCGTGGCGCTCGGCGTAATCCCAGGTGGCACGCAGCACGACGATGTCCGCGGCGCCGAAGTCGACCGTCGAGTCGTCCCAGGCGGCCCAGCGGGTCTTGAAGCCGAGGTCGGCCAGCGCCTCGGGAACGGCGTGCTCGTCGCCGTCGCCCTCCGGCAGCGTGGAGCAGGCGACGAAGATCGCGGAGCCGCTCACTTCCCCGCCATCCGGCGGCGGTGCTCGGCGCCGATCTTGGTGGCCTTCACGGTTTCGCTGTCCCATTCGGCGGGTTCGAGGTCTTCGACGGCCTCGACCAGCGCCTCGCCGGCCTCCACGGAGGCGACGACGACGTCACCGAGCGCACCGTCGGCACCCACGAGCACGACCCGCGCGCCGATCCGGCCGATGTTCTCCACCACCGCGCGCGACGGCTTCCCGTGCCGCTTCACGAAGTCGCGGGCGGCCGCGACCTGGCGCGACGTGGGGGCGGCGGTCTCGGTCTTCTCTTCGGTCTCAGCCACGCGCCGAGCTTAACCGCGAAAGGCCCGGGACGCGGAATAACCGTGGCGTCGGCCATAGTTGTCCCGGTCGGAAGGACCTTGAACTAGGAGGACGTATGCCCGCGGCAGTGCAGATCCGGCGAACCGGTGGTCCCGAAGTCCTTGAACTGGCCCAAGTCGAGGTCGGCGAACCCGGTTCCGGCGAACTGCTCGTGGACGTCGCGGCGGCGGGCGTCAACTACATCGACACCTACCACCGCGAGGGCATCTACCCGGTCGACACCCCGTTCGTCCTGGGCATGGAGGGTGCGGGCACGGTGGCCGCGGTCGGCGCGGACGTGACCGGTTTCACCGTCGGCGACCGGGTCGCCTGGCAGGGTTCGCTGGGCAGCTACGCCCAGCGCCGTCTGCTCCCCGCCACCATCGCGGTGAAGATCCCGGAAGGCGTTTCCGAGGAGACCGCCGCGGCCACGATGCTCCAGGGGATCACGGCGCACGCGCTGATCGCCTCGACCTACGAGGTCAAGGCCGGTGACGACGTGCTGATCCACGCCGCGGCGGGCGGCATGGGCCTGCTGCTGGTCCAGCTGGCCAAGGCCCGCGGCGCGCGGGTCATCGGCACCGTCTCCACCGACGAGAAGGCCGGACTCGCCAAGCAGGCGGGCGCGGACGACGTCATCCGCTACGACCAGGTCGACTTCGCCAAAGCCGTCCGCGACCTCACCGGCGGCAAGGGTGTCGACGTGGTCTACGACGGCGTCGGCAAATCCACTGTGGACGGCAGCCTGGCGAGCCTGAAGATCCGCGGCTTGCTCGCCCTCTACGGCGCGGCCAGTGGCCCGGTCCCGCCGATCGACCCGCAGCAGCTCAACCGCAGCGGCTCGGTGTACCTCACCCGCCCGACCTCCGCGCACTACGTCCTCACCCGCGAGGAACTGGAGTGGCGGGTGAGCGAACTGTTCGCCGCCGTTCAGGACGGCTCGCTGAACATCCGGATCGGCGGCCGCTACCCGCTGGCCGACGCCCGTCAGGCGCACGAAGACCTTCAGGGGCGGCGCACCACCGGCAAGCTCCTGCTGATCCCGTGACGGCGCCTTGGCCGGAAGACGTCCGGCTCACGGGCGAGGGGCTCGTCCTGCGGGAGTGGATCGAAGACGACGTCGCGTACCTGCCGGGACTGTTCGACAATCCCGCCGTCGCCCGGTTCACGCCGCTGCCGTCACCGTTCGACGAGGTGGCGGCGAAGGGGCACTTGGAAAAGGCCCGGCTCCGCCGTGCGGACGGCTCGGGACGGCGGCTCGCCATCACGACCGACGGCGATGAGCCACTCGGCGAGGTGGTGGTGTTCCTGCAAGAAGAGGGCCACGTCGAGCTCGGCTACGCGGTCGGCCCGGCCCACCGCGGGCAAGATCTCGCGGCGCGGTCTCTGCGGGTGCTCACCGCTTACGCGCTGGAACTCGGGCTCGGGCCGCTCCGGCTGAAGATCGACGCGGGGAACGCGGCGAGCGAGGCCGTCGCGCGCCGGGTCGGCTATGCCCTGACCGACGCGCCTCCGGAGCCGAAGGTCGAAAAGGGACTGGAGATCACCCTGCTCACCTGGGAATACGCCGGCTGACGGGAAGTACATGATGGCCCCCTTCCTGTACCTAGGCGCAAGGAAGGGGGCCATCATGTACTTCGGGCAAAGGCACCGGGCCGGTCAGATCGACCGCACCCAGATCGCCCGCAGGCGGAATTCGTCCTGCTCGGCGTGTTCGACGGTGAGTTCCACCTCGCCGTCGACCTGGAGCTGCCGAAACTCACCGGGCGGGACACCGGTCACCGTCGAGTAGTGGACCCAGATGGGATCGGCGAAGTCGGCCGACTCGACGACTCCCCAGCCGTCGTCCACCAGCCAGGAGCGGACCCGGCCCCGGTGAACGCGTCCGTCGGAAGTCCCCATCAGCCCTTGTCGGTCGGGACGCTCACCGCGTCGGTGACGAACACCAGGGTCTCGTTCGGCGCGATGCCGCGGCCGCCCTCGCCGTAGCCGAGGTCCGGCGGGATGATCAGCAGCCGCCGCGCGCCCTGCTTGATCCCTTCGAGACCCTGGTCCCAGCCCTTGATGACCATGCCGGCGCCGAGGGTCAGGTCGAACGGCTCGCCCCGGTCGAAGGAGCTGTCCAGCTTCTGCTTGTTGGACCAGGTGACCAGCGAGTAGTTCATCTTCAGGTTGGCGCCGGACTTGGCGCCCTCACCGGTACCGGGCTCGAGGTCCTTGGTGATGAGCTTCTTCGGCGGGTCGCAGTCGTCCGGGATGGTGATGGTCGGCGCCTCGCCGAACTTCCCGGTGGTCTTCACGTCCTCCGCCGTGCACTCCTTGCCCGTCGGGGCCTTCGAGGCCGGGGCCGACGTCGAGGCCGACGCGGGGGCCGCGCCGGACGACTGGACCGAACCTGCGGTGTTCTCTTTCTCGCCACAGGCCGCCAGGGCGAGCACGCCCGCGCCGATGACCACGATCTTGCCGAATGTGCGCATGCGGCCGACCTTAGCCAAGACCCTCCAGCGCGGGAACAACCTCACCGGTCTGCACTACGCCCATCCGACGGGTCGCCCTGGTCAGGGCCACATAAAGGTCGTTGAGCCCGCGCGGGGACCCGGCGACGACCTCGTCCGGGGCGACCAGCACCACCGAATCGAACTCCAGGCCCTTCGCCCGCTCGACAGGCATCACCGACACCCGGTCACCCGTCTCGCCCAGCGCCTCGGAGAGCGAAGCGATCAGTGACGCCGGGCACAGCACGGCGACCGTCCCACCGTCCACAGCGGACAGTTCGGCGTCGACGATCCCCGGCAGTTCCGCGGTGAGGCCGGCAGGCGCCACGGAACGCAGCCAAGGCTCGAAACCCGTCTCCCGCACCGAAACCGGCGCTTCCAGTTCCGGGTTGACGTCGGCGAGCACCCGGGACGCGACGGCCATGATCTCCGCCGGGGTCCGGTAGTTGACGGTCAGCTCTTCGAGCCGCCAGCGATCGGCGACGTACGGCGAAAGCACCTCTCCCCAGGACCGCGCGCCGCCGGAAGCGCCGGTCTGGGCGACGTCGCCGACCAGCGTCATCGACCGGTTCGGCGACCGGCGCATCAGCAGCCGCCAGTCCATCGCGGTCAGTTCCTGCGCCTCGTCGACGATCATGTGCCCGAACGTCCAGGTCCGGTCCTGGGCGGCCCGCTGCGCCGCGGTCATCTCGCTGCGGCGATGCTGGCGCTCGGCGAACAGTTCCGCGTCGAGGACGTCGCCGACCCGCAGCAGTTCCTCGTCGATGATCTCCTCGTCCTGTTCGAGGATGTCGAGCACGCCTTCCGCGTACGCGCGGTCTTCCCGCTCGCGGCGGGCGCGCTCGGCACGGGCGTCGGTGTCGTCTTCGCCGAGCAGCTCGGCGAGCTCGTCGAGCAACGGGACGTCCGACGGGCTCCACTGCGCGTCCGTCGGGCTGTGGAGATGCTCACGATCGGTGTCGGACAAGGCTTTCCCGGCCGCGCTGCGCAACCGTTCGCGGTCGGCGAACAGCTCGTCGAGCACGATCTCGGGAGTGAGCTGGGGCCACAGGCCGTCGATCGCGGCGGCCACGTTCTTGTCCGCGGCGACCTCGGCCCGGATGTCCTGGACGTCGCGCGCGTCGAGCAGGTCCTCCCCCAGTTTCCGGGCGGCCTGGCGGGTCAGCGCGTCGAGCAGGTCGGACACGAAGATTCGGCGGGCGAGGTTGTGCGGACGGCGCGACCGGCGGGCCCGGGTCCGCGCTTCGGTGCAGGTCTTGCGGTCGAGCATGAGGATCTCGCGCTCGAATTCGATCTCCAGCACCGGTTCCGGGACGCGCTGACGGTCGCGGACAGCGTTGGCGAGGACGTCGGCCATCACCTGGCGGCCCTTGATCTCGGCGGCCTCGCGGGTGACCGGCCCGGTGGCGTCCAGGCCCGGGTACAGCTGCCCCATCGTGGCCAGCAGCACCCCGGTCTCGCCCAGCGACGGCAGGACCTGCCCGATGTAGCGCAGGAACGTGCTGTTCGGCCCGACCACCAGCACGCCGCGCGTGGTGAGCTGCTGGCGGTGGGTGTAGAGCAGGTACGCCGCGCGGTGCAGCGCGACCGCTGTCTTGCCGGTGCCCGGGCCGCCCTGGACCACCAGGACGCCGTTCGGCGACGCGCGGATGATGCGGTCCTGCTCGGCCTGGATGGTGGCGACGATGTCGCTCATCTCACCCGTGCGACGGCGTTCGAGCGCGGCCAGCAGCGCCGCCTCCCCCGCGAGACCGAGGTCCTGCCCTTGATCGGCGGCGGAGAGGTCGAGGATCTCGTCGTCGACGCCGACGACCTTCCGGCTCAGCGACCGGATGTGCCTGCGCCGCCGGACACCTTCGGGTGAAGCGGCGGTGGCGAGGTAGAAGGGCCGCGCGACCGGCGCGCGCCAGTCGACGAGCAGCGGGCGGTAGTCGTCGTCCTCGTCGAACAGCCCGAGCCGCCCGATGTAGGTGGTCTCTTCGGCGTGATCGGGCAGGAAGTCGAGGCGGCCGAAGCACAGGCCCTGCTCGACCGAGCTCAGCTGGGACAGCCTGTCGGTGTACAGCGTCGTGGCGACGTCGCGTTCGGTGCGCGCCTGCGGGGTGCCGCCGGTCTGGCGCAGCGTCTGGTCGAGCCTGCGCTGGGCGTCGACGCGTTCGGCGTCGAGCTTGCGGTAGAGGGTGGTGACGTACTCCTGCTCGAGCGCGACATCCTGCTCGAGCGCGTCGAGTTCCCGGTCCGGGGACACGGACAAAAGCAGCCTGCTTTCGGAGGTGGGACAGGGCCGAAGTGTCTACAACGGCGCCGTCCATCATCTCATTCCCGCTGTCGCACCCCGGGGGTCCGGCGCCCCCTATGCAATTAGTCCTCTGGATGCGGTAGTTGCACGCGCAAGTACCGCATCCAGAGGACTAAATGCGAGATGTCCCTAGAAGGGCAGCCCGATGGCGGGAAGCCCGATCGCCGAGTCCACCGCCAGCGCGACGAACACGATCATCAGGTACGTGTTCGACCGGTGGAACAGCGACATCGGCTTGGTCTCCTCGCCACGTCGCACCGCCGCGTTGAGGCTGTGCGCGTAGAAGAGGAACCAGCCACCGGCGAGCAGCGCGAACGTGGTGTAGATCCAGCTCGTCACCGGGACCAGCAGCAGCGTCCACGCGACCATCACCCACGAGTAGATGACGATCTGCCGCGCCACGTGCTGCGGGGTGGCGACCACCGGCAGCATCGGCACGCCGGCGCGCTCGTAGTCGTCGCGGTACTTCATGCCCAGCGCCCAGGTGTGCGGCGGCGTCCAGAAGAAGATGACGCCGAACATCACGAACGCGGGCCATTCGACGGTGCCCGTGACGGCGGCCCAGCCGATGACGACCGGCATGCAGCCCGCCGCGCCGCCCCACACCACGTTCTGTGACGTACGCCGCTTCAGCACGAGGGTGTAGACGAAGATGTAGAACAGGATCGTCGCGATCGCGAGGATCGCCGAGAGCAGGTTCACCGTGAAATAGAGCACGGCGAACGACAGGACCCCGAGCGTGAGACCGAAGATCAGCGCGCCGCGCCGGGGCACCGACTCCTTCACCAGCGGACGCCGTTTGGTGCGGTTCATCACCTTGTCGATGTCCGCGTCGATGACGCAGTTCAAGGCGTTGGCGCTACCGGCGGCCATGGTGCCGCCCACGAGCGTCGCGAGCACCAGCCACGGCGACGGGATTTCCCGTCCGGCCAGGAACATCGCGGGAATCGTGGTGACGAGGAGGAGCTCGATCACCCTGGGCTTCGCCAGGGCGGCGTACGCGCCGACGACCTGGCGGATTGTTCGCCGGCCACCGTGCGGTCGTTCACCGGTCGGATGTACGGCGCTGGTGCTGTCACTGCGTCCGTGCGCAGCGTTCACCAACGACATTTCACTCCCTGCGTCAGTTTTCGGGGCGGGCCCACCAGGCTTCCGGGTGATGTGGCGGCCCCGGATCCCCGTGCTCTGAACCCTTCCCCGATGTTAGACGTGCTGTTTCCAGAGGGTGATCGCGGGTCCTCGACCGGCCGAACCATTAGGCTGGCCGCGGTAGGTCGCGGCGTGCCTCTGCGAACGGCCCGGAGCAGGAATATCGTCCCTTCCGGATCGATTGAGATTAGTAGCGGTACACGTGGGTTACCCACGAGGGAAGAGAAGCCACAACCTGATGACGGGGAGTTCGAGTTCAGTGTCCGAAACCGCCTCTACCAGCGAGAAGAACCCACTCCTCCGGCGCAACGTGCCCGCCGACTGGACCGACATCGACACGCGGGCCGTCGACACCGTTCGGGTGCTCGCCGCGGACGCGGTCGAGAACTGCGGCAGCGGTCACCCCGGCACCGCGATGAGCCTGGCGCCGCTCGCCTACACGCTCTTCCAGCGGACGCTGCGTCATGACCCGGCGGACCCCGAATGGCCCGCGCGTGACCGCTTCGTCCTCTCCGCCGGTCACTCGAGCCTCACCCTCTACATCCAGCTGTACCTCGCCGGGTTCGGCCTGGAGCTGGAAGACCTGAAGCAGCTGCGCAAGTGGGACTCGAAGACCCCGGGCCACCCGGAGTACCGCCACACCAAGGGCGTCGAGACCACCACCGGCCCGCTCGGACAGGGCCTGGCCAACGCGGTCGGCATGGCGATGGCGGCCCGTCGCGAGCGCGGCCTGCTGGACCCGGACGCCCCGCAGGGCGAGAGCATCTTCGACCACCACGTCTACGTGATCGCCTCCGACGGTGACATCGAAGAGGGCGTCACCGCCGAGGCCTCCTCGATCGCCGGCCGCCAGGAGCTGGGCAACCTCATCGTCTTCTGGGACGACAACGAGATCTCGATCGAGGACGACACCAAGATCGCGCTGTCCGAGGACGTCGTGAAGCGCTACGAGGCCTACGGGTGGCACACCCAGGTCGTCGAGGGTGGCGAGGACGTCGTCGCGATCGAAGAGGCCATCAAGGCCGCGAAGGCCGAGACCGAGCGCCCGTCGTTCATCGCGCTGAAGACCGTCATCGGGTACCCGGCGCCGAAGAAGATGGGCACCGGCAAGGCCCACGGCGCCGCGCTCGGCGCCGAAGAGGTCGCCGCGGTCAAGGAGTACCTCGGTTTCGACAAGGACCGGGACTTCCAGGTCGACGACGAGGTCATCGCGCACACCCGTGCCGCCGTCGACCGCGGCAAGACCGCCCGTGCCGAATGGCAGGAGAAGTTCGAGGCGTGGGGCACCGCCAACCCGGAGCGCAAGAAGATCGCGGACCGGATGGCCACCCGCTCGCTGCCCGAGGGCTTCGCGGACAACCTGCCGACGTGGGAGCCGGACGCCAAGGGCATCGCGACCCGCAAGGCCTCCGGTGAGGTGCTCAACGCGCTCGCCGACCCGCTTCCCGAGCTGTGGGGCGGTTCCGCGGACCTCGCGGAGAGCAACAACACCACGATGAAGGGGGCCGACTCGTTCGGCCCGGAGAAGGCTTCCACCGACATGTGGAAGACCAGCCCGTACGGCCGGACGCTGCACTTCGGCATCCGCGAGCACGCGATGGGCTCGATCCTCAACGGCATCGCGCTGCACGGCGGCACCCGTCCCTACGGCGCGACGTTCCTGATCTTCTCCGACTACATGCGCCCGCCCGTGCGGCTGGCCGCGCTGATGAAGGCGCCGGTCACCTACGTGTGGACGCACGACTCGATCGGCCTGGGCGAGGACGGCCCCACCCACCAGCCGATCGAGCAGCTCTCCTCGCTGCGCGCGATCCCCGGCCTCAACGTCGTCCGCCCGGCGGACGCCAACGAGACCGCGTACGCGTGGAAGGCCGTCCTGGAGGACGTCCACCACCCGTCGGGTCTCGCGCTCACCCGGCAGAACGTGCCGGTCCTGGAGGGCACCAGCGCCGAAGGCGTCAAGCGGGGCGGTTACGTCCTCGCCGAGGCGTCCGACGGCAAACCCCAGGTCGTGCTGATCGCGACCGGCTCCGAGGTCCAGCTGGCCGTCGAGGCCCGCAAGACCCTGGAAGCCGACGGCATCACGGCGAGCGTCGTCTCGATGCCGTGTGTCGAGTGGTTCGACGCGCAGGACCAGTCCTACAAGGACTCGGTCATCCCGCCGTCGGTCAAGGCACGCGTCTCCGTCGAAGCCGGGATCGCCCAGTCGTGGCACCGCTTCACCGGTGACGCCGGGGAGAACGTCTCGATCGAGCACTTCGGTGCCTCGGCCGACGCCGGCACTCTGTTCCGCGAGTTCGGTTTCACCGCGGAAGCCGTCGTCGACGCCGCCCGTCGCTCGATCGCCAACACCAAGAACTGAAGGGGTACGGAAGCATGAGCAACGACAAGCTCGCGCAGCTGTCCGAAGCCGGGGTTTCGATCTGGCTCGACGACCTGTCCCGTGAGCGCCTGAACACCGGCAACCTCGCCGACCTGATCCGCGACAAGCACGTCGTGGGCGTGACCACCAACCCGACGATCTTCGCCAACGCGATGTCGAAGGGCGAGGCGTACGACGAGCAGACCAAGGAGCTCGCCGCCCGCGGCGCCGACGTCGAGGCCACCATCCGCGAGCTGACCACCACCGACGTGCGCAACGCCGCGGACCTGTTCCGCGACGTCTACACCGCCACGAACGGGGTCGACGGCCGGGTGTCCATCGAGGTGGACCCGCGGCTGGCCAAGGACACCGACAAGACGGTGGCCGAGGCGCAGGACCTGTGGAAGACCGTGGACCGGCCGAACGTGCTGATCAAGATCCCGGCCACCGAAGAAGGCCTCCCGGCGATCACCAAGACCCTGGCCGAGGGCATCAGCGTCAACGTCACGCTGATCTTCTCGGTGGAGCGGTACAAGGCGGTCATCGAGGCCTACTTCGCCGGTCTGGAGCAGGCGAAGGCCAACGGCCACGACCTCAAGGGCATCCACTCGGTCGCGTCGTTCTTCGTGTCCCGTGTGGACAGCGAGATCGACAAGCGGCTCGGCGCCATCGGCACCGACGCGGCCACCGCGCTGCGCGGTGAGGCCGCCATCGCCAACGCGCGCCTCGCGTACGCGGCGTTCGAGGAGCTTTTCGCTTCGGACCGCTGGAAGGCTCTCGCCGAGGCGGGCGCGAACGCGCAGCGCCCGCTGTGGGCCTCCACCGGCGTGAAGGACCCGCAGTACTCCGACACCCGCTACGTGGACCAGCTCGTCGTCAAGGACACGGTCAACACGATGCCGGAGAAGACCCTCGACGCGTCCGCGGACCACGCCGACGTCACCGGCGACACGGTGACCGGCAAGGGCCCCGACGCGCAGGCCGTCTTCGACAAGCTGCGTGTGGTCGGCATCGACATCGACGACGTGTTCAAGGTCCTCGAGGACGAAGGCGTCGAGAAGTTCGAGAAGTCGTGGACCGAGCTTCTCGAGACCGTCACCGGGCAGCTGGAAAAGGCAAAGGACTGATCTGGACCATGGCAGGGGAAACGACCGGCGTCGAAATCGTCGACGCCGCCCTGGCCGGCGAAGCCGCTCCGTTCGCGGAGCGGCTCGTCGCCGACCAGGTCGCATCGAAACTGGCGTCCCAGGACGCCACACTGTGGGGTCCCGAAGCCGAGTCCGAAGCGTCGATCCGTCTCTCGTGGACGACGCTGCACAAGTCCTCGCGGCCGTTGATCGGCGAGATCGAGGCACTGCGGACCGACCTGCGTTCCGAGGGCGTCGACCGCGTCGTCCTCGCGGGCATGGGCGGTTCGTCGCTGGCCCCCGAGGTGATCACCGCGACCGACGGCGTGCCGCTGACGGTCCTCGACACCACCGACCCGGGTCAGGTCGCCGACGCGCTCGCCGGTGACCTGGAGCGCACGGTCATCGTCGTGTCGTCGAAGTCCGGCGGCACCGTCGAGACCGACAGCCACCGGCGGATCTTCGCGAAGGCCTTCGCCGACGCGGGCATCGACGCGGCCCGGCGGATCGTGGTCGTCACCGACCCGGGTTCGCCGTTCGCGGAACTGTCCGAAAAGGAGGGTTACCGCAAGGTCTTCCTCGCCGACCCGAACGTCGGCGGCCGGTATTCGGCGCTGACCGCGTTCGGGCTCGTCCCGGCCGGTCTGGCCGGCGCGGACGTCGCCCGCCTGCTCGACCAGGCCGCCTCGGTGGCGGACTCCCTCGCGGCCGACACCGTGGACAACCCCGCGGTCAAGCTCGCGGCGGCGTGGGCGGCGGCGCACGAAAAGGGCGCCGAGAAGGTCGTCATCGCGGACACGGGTTCCGGCATCAAGGGCTTCGCCGACTGGGCGGAGCAGCTGATCGCCGAGTCCACCGGCAAGCAGGGCACCGGTCTCCTTCCGGTCGCCGTCGAAGGCCCGGACTCCCCCGGGTTCGCCGACGCCAAGGACGACGCCACCCCGGTGGCCGTCGGCCAGGCGGAAGGCGCCGCGAAGATCGCCGTGACCGGCTCGCTCGGCGCGCAGTTCCTGCTGTGGGAGTTCGCGACCGCGTTCGCCGGACGGCTGCTCGGGATCAACCCGTTCGACCAGCCCGACGTCGAGGCCGCCAAGAAGGCCGCGCGTTCGCTGCTCGACAACCCGGACAAGCTCAAGGGCGGCGAGGAGCCGTCCACTGTGGACGGCGCGGTCGAGGTGTTCGGATCGGCGGGAGTCGCCACCGACGGGAAGCTCGCGGACATCCTGCGGGCTTTCTTCGACTCCGCACCGGAAACCGGCTACATCGCGGTGCAGGCGTACCTCGACCGGCTCGACGACGCGTCGACGTCGATCCTGCGCGGCGAGATCGCCAAGCGCACCGGCCGCCAGACCACCTTCGGGTGGGGGCCGCGGTTCCTGCACTCCACCGGGCAGTACCACAAGGGCGGGCACCAGAACGGCGTCTTCCTGCAGATCACCGGCGCCGTCGAAGAAGACCTCGACGTCCCGGACAGGCCGTACACGCTCGGCGTGCTCCAGCACGCGCAGGCACTCGGCGACGGCCAGGTGCTCGCCGAGCACGGCCGTCCGGTGCTGCGCCTGCACCTCACCGACCGGGCCGCCGGCCTGGCCGAACTGGTCCGCGCGGTACAGGAGGCAGGCGAGTGACCCGGGCCTGGAGCAACCCGCTGCGCGACCCGCGCGACAAGCGGCTGCCGCGGATCGCCGGGCCGTCCAGCCTGGTGATCTTCGGCGTGACCGGTGACCTCGCCCGCAAGAAGCTGATGCCGGCGATCTACGACCTCGCCCACCGCGGGCTGCTGCCCGCCGGGTTCTCGCTGGTCGGATTCGCCCGCCGGGACTGGGAGCACCAGGACTTCGGCGAGCTCGTGCACGACTCGGTCAAGGAGCACGCGCGGACGCCGTTCAAGGAGTCGGTGTGGAACCGGCTCGCCGAAGGCATCCGGTTCGTCCAGGGCACCTTCGACGACGACGACGCCTTCGACAGGCTCGCGCAGACGGTCAAGGACCTCGACGCCGAGCGCGGGACCGGTGGCAACACCGCGTTCTACCTGTCGATCCCGCCGAGCGCGTTCCCGGTGGTGACCAAGCAGCTCGCCCGCTCCGGCCTCGCCGACGCGAGCGACGAGACCTGGCGCCGCGTCGTCATCGAGAAGCCGTTCGGCCGCGACCTCAAGAGCGCCAAGGAGCTCAACGAGATCGTGAACGACGTCTTCCCCGAGGAGTCGGTGTTCCGCATCGACCACTACCTCGGCAAGGAGACGGTGCAGAACCTGCTGGCGCTGCGGTTCGCGAACCAGCTGTTCGAGCCGATCTGGAACGCCAACTACGTGGACCACGTGCAGATCACCATGGCCGAGGACATCGGTCTCGGTGGCCGCGCGGGGTACTACGACGGCATCGGCGCCGCTCGCGACGTCATCCAGAACCACCTGCTGCAGCTCCTCGCGCTGACGGCGATGGAGGAGCCGGTCTCGTTCGCTCCGCGCGCTCTCCGCGCGGAGAAGGTCAAGGTGCTCTCCGCGACGAAGCCCCTGGGCCCGCTCGACGAGACCACCGCGCGCGGGCAGTACGCGGGCGGCTGGCAGGGCGGCATGAAGGTGCCGGGTCTGCTGCAGGAAGGCGGCTTCGCGAAGGACTCGACGACAGAGACCTACGCCGCGGTGACGCTGGAGGTGCAGAACCGCCGCTGGGCGGGTGTGCCGTTCTACCTGCGCACCGGCAAGCGGCTCGGCCGCCGGGTCACCGAGATCGCCGTGGTGTTCAAGCGGGCGCCGCATCTGCCGTTCGACTCGACCTCGACCGAGGAACTGGGCCAGAACGCGCTGGTGATCCGGGTGCAGCCCGACGAGGGCATCACGCTGCGGTTCGGGTCGAAGGTGCCGGGGACCACGATGGAGGTCCGCGACGTCACCATGGACTTCGGCTACGGCCACGCGTTCACCGAGTCGTCGCCGGAGGCCTACGAGCGGCTCATCCTGGACGTGCTGCTCGGCGAACCGTCGCTGTTCCCGGTGAACGAAGAGGTCGAACTGTCCTGGGAGATCCTGGACCCGATCCTCGACCACTGGGCCAAGAAGGGCGCGCCCGAGGCGTACCCGCCCGGTTCGTGGGGACCGCCGTCCGCCGACGAAATGCTGGAACGTACCGGCCGGAACTGGAGGCGTCCGTGATCATCGACCTGCCGTCGACCACGACGTCGCAGCTGAACAAGAAACTCGTCGAGATCCGCGAACAGGGCGGGCAGGTCGCGCTCGGCCGGGTGCTGACGCTGGTCATCGTGGCCGACGACGACGACCGGCTCGAAGAGGCGATCGAGGCCGCCAACGAGGCCAGCCGGGAGCACCCCTCGCGGGTGATCGTGGTGGCCAAGGGCGCGCGGACCGCCGCCCCGCGGATCGACGGCCAGATCCGGGTCGGCGGCGACGCCGGCGCGAGCGAGGTCATCGTCCTGCGGCTCTACGGTCCGCTGGCGGCGCAGGGACAGAGCGCGGTCGTGCCGCTGCTGCTGCCGGACGCGCCGATCGTCACCTGGTGGCCGGGCACCGGTCCGAAGGCCCCGGCCAAGGACCCGCTCGGTGAACTGGCACAGCGCCGGATCACCGACTCCGCCGCGGAAAAGGCTCCCATAAGAGCACTCACCACCCGGGCGAAGTCCTATGTGGAGGGTGACACCGATCTGGCGTGGACCCGGCTGACCAGCTGGCGCGCGCAGCTCGTGTCCGCCTTGGACCTGCCGCCGCACGAGAAGGTCACCGGCGCGACCGTGACCGGCGAGGCCGACTCCCCGTCCACCGAGCTGCTCGCCGGCTGGCTGGCCGAGTACCTCAAGGTGCCGGTGAAGCGGGTCAAGAGCACCGGCGCCGCCGGCATCATCTCGGTGACGCTGGACCGGCGGTCCGGCCCGGTGGAACTGCACCGGCCGGACGGGCGGGTCGGCACGCTGACCCAGCCGGGCCAGCCGACACGCCGCATCGCCCTGCAGCGGCGGGACAACAAGGACTGCCTGATCGAGGAGTTGCGGCGGCTCGATCCGGACGAGATCTACGAGGCTTCGCTGAACGGGCTCGGCAAGATCTCGTCGGGTACCGCGTCCAAGGCCGCCCCGGCGAAGAAGGCGGCTCCGGCGGCGAAGAAGGCTCCGGCCGCCAAGAAGGCACCTGCCGCGAAGAGCGCCTCATGAGCAAGACCGAGGTAGTCGTCTACGAGAACCCGGACCTCCTGGCCGCCGCCGCGGCGGCCAGGCTGGTCACCCGGATCGTCGACGTCCAGGCCGCCAAGGGGTCCGCTTCGGTGGTGCTCACCGGCGGCGGCACGGGGATCGCGATCCTGCGCGAACTGCGCGACTCCAGTGCGCGGGACGCCATCGACTGGTCGCGTCTCGACCTCTACTGGGGCGACGAGCGGTTCGTCCCGGCGGACTCGGACGACCGCAACGAGAAGCAGGCCCGCGAGGCGCTGCTCGACCACGTCCCGCTCGATCCGAAGCGGGTGCACGCCATGGCACCCTCGGACGGCGAGTTCGGCGACGACGTGGATGCCGCCGCCGCGGCCTACGCGGAGGTCCTGGCTGCCAACGACGCGGCGTTCGACATCATGCTGCTGGGACTCGGCGGGGAGGGGCACACCGCCTCGATCTTCCCGGACAGCCCGGCGGTGCACGAGAAGGAACGCTCGGTCGTCGCGGTACGCGACTGCCCGAAGCCGCCGCCGACCCGGATCTCGCTGACCCTGCCCGCGATCCGTCGCGCGCAGGACATCTGGCTGGTCACCGGTGGCGACGCGAAGGCGGACGCCGTCTCGCAGGCGCTGGCGGGCGCGGGCGAGGTCGAGATCCCGGTAGCGGGGGCACGCGGCAGCCGTCGCACGCTCTGGCTGCTGGACCGGGGTTCCGCCTCGAAACTCACGAAGGTCTATCAGTCCCCGACAGCCTGACTTCGTAACGCGTGAAGGCCCCCTTCCCTCGGCCCCGGTTTTGGAATGATCGGCCGAAGGAAGGGGGCCTTCGCGCGCATTCGGCGGTTTCGTGACACCCCCATGGCGGACGTCCGCGGGGCGGCTTCTTCCCTACGCTGAAGGAACCCGAGCTCCTGTCCCCGGCCCACAGTCACCGTCCGAACGCGAAAAGTGACATAGATCAACTCTGACCGGTTTCGTCGTCAGAACCGGACCACTCACCCGTCGAAGTGATCAGCGGACCACCGAGCCCGGGTGGTCCGGTGTGGATTCGACCGACCGAACGTTCATGCACTTGTCCGCAGAACGGACAGTGACCGGACAGTCGCTAGCCCGACTGGGGGAAACTTACCGCCCTTGTACATCCACCCGTTAGCATCCGCACATTTGTTCGTTCCTGCGCGTCCCGATCGGGCGAAGAACACGTCTCACCATTCAAGTCCACAAGACGAGTGAGGTCGCCAGCGATGAGCACAGAGGGTCTCTCGATGCCAGGTATCTCGGTGGGCGGCTCCGGAGCGGACGCCGCCGACCGGATGCGCCGTGCCGCCGGGGTCATGTCGTTCGCCAAGATCAAACGTCCGGCGCTGGTCGCGCTGGGCATCGACACGCTCGCGATCTTCCTGGCGGCCCTCGACGTCTGGCTGGTGATCCCCGAGAAGGCCCAGCCGTACTCCATCTACCTGTCCGGCGCCGCGTGCCTCGGCCTCGCCTTCCGCCGCAAGCTGCCGTTCCTCGCGGTGATCGTCACCGTCCCCGGCTTCCTGGCCGGCTGGTCGCAGCTGGCCGCGATGATCGCGCTGGGCTTCCTCGCCACCCGCAAGCAGATGCACTGGCAGACCTGGACCGGGTTCGCGCTCGTTTTCACCTGCCGGTTCGTCCAGTGGCCACTGGCCGACTTCGTCGAGCTCAGCTGGCGCGAACACGTCCTCGACGGGATCTACGGGGTCATCGTCGCCGGGATGCCGGTGGCCATCGGCCTGCTCATCGGAGCGCGGACCGAGATCTCGCAGAAGCTCGCCGAACTCGCCGCCAGCCGCGACCGCGAACGCCGCTTCCACGCCGACGCCGTCCGCGCGGAGGAGCGCGCCCGCCTCGCGCGGGAGATGCACGACGTCGTCTCGCACCAGATCACGCTGATCGCGATGCAGGCGGGCGCGCTGCAGGCGCAGACCTCCGACGCCCGGTCGCTCGAAACCGCGCAGGTCATCCGGAAGCTGAGCACGAAGACGCTCGAAGAACTGCGCTCGCTCGTGAGCGTGCTCCGCTCGGGCTCCGAAGAAGACGGGCCGCGGCCGGGGATCAACGAACTCGACCGGCTGATCCGCGGCTCGGACGTCCCGGTGCACCTGACCGTCGAGCGGATCCCCGATCTCCTGCCCAGCCAGGTTTCGGCCGCCGCCTACCGGACAGTGCAGGAATGCCTGACCAACGTGCACAAGCACGCACCGGGCGCCACCGCGACCATCCGGATCCAGGGTGAGCACGGTTCGCTCAAGGTCGAAATACGCAACGAGCGCGCTCGGACCCCCGGTGCGGCCCTGCCCTCGGGAGGGCACGGGCTGACCGGTCTGGCCGAACGCGCTCGACTGCTGGGTGGGAGCTTCGAGACCGCCGACACCGAGGACGGCGGGTTCCGGGTGCGTGCCCGGTACCCGCTCGACCGGTGAGGGACTGCTAGATCTCCCGGCGCTGGCGCAACCGCTCCAGCGCCTCGGCGAGAATGGCCTCGCCGTCGGCGTCGGAACGCCGTTCCTTCACGTACGCCAAGTGAGTCTTGTAGGGCTCGGTCCGCGGCGCGGCAGGCGGGTTCTTCTCGTCCTGCCCACCGGGGAGTCCGCAGCGCGGGCAATCCCACTCGTCGGGAATCTCGGCGTCCATCGAGAACGAGGGCTGCGCCTCGTGTCCGTTGGCACACCAGTAGGAAATGCGGCGCCGCGGCGCCGACTCACCCCGCTCCGATTCGCCCGAAGGCCCGGCACCCACACGGGTGCCCCGAATCGCGTTACCGCCAACCATGAATCCTCACACCTATAGGGATCGGCGGCGCGCCCCCCATAGGCACGCCGAAACACCTGGATCGATCAGACCTTGAGCAGGAGCCCGAGGCCGATGATGCTGATCAGCCACACAGCGCCCAGCAGCAGCGTGATCCGGTCGAGGTTCTTCTCGGCCACGCTCGAGCCGGACAGGCTCGACTGCATACCGCCACCGAACAGCGAAGACAGACCACCGCCACGGCCGCGGTGCAGCAGCACCGCTACCACCAGGAAAAAGCTGGAGGCGATCAACAGGATTTGCAGGAACAGCTTCATGTCATCCTCTGCGCTCTTGGAGAATGCAGGAAAACGGTGTGCCACCGGCGGCTCATGACCGCCAGAACACACCGTACTCCTGGACTCGTCCACTGCTGTGTGACGGACCGGATACCCAGGTTACCCGGTAGGTGCCCCGATCAGGGCAGGGGCCCGCCCGCGGCGAGTGCGCAGAGTTTGGTGAACTCCTCACCATCCAGGCTGGCACCACCGACGAGCGCACCATCGATGTTCTCGCACGCGACGAGGTCACTGATGTTGTTGGACTTGGCCGAGCCCCCGTAGAGCACGCGGACCGAGGACGCGACCTCGGCCCCGTACTTCTCGGCGAGGGTGGCGCGGATGGCTCCGCACACCTCCTCGGCGTCCGCCGGGGTCGCGACCTTGCCGGTCCCGATGGCCCAGACCGGCTCGTAGGCGACGACGACGTCCTTGACCTGCTCGGCCTTGAGCCCCTTCAGGCCCTCGACCAGCTGGGCCGTGGTGTGGGCGATGTGCTCGCCGGCCTCGCGGACCTCGAGCTTCTCCCCCACGCACAGGATCGGCGTGATGCCGTGCTTGAGCGCGGCCTTGACCTTCTTGTTGACCAGTTCGTCGGACTCGCCGTGGTACTCACGCCGCTCCGAGTGCCCGACGGTGACGAAGCTGCAACCCAGCTTCGCCAGCATCGGGCCCGACACCTCACCGGTGTAGGCACCGGAGTCGTGCGGCGACAGGTCCTGGGCGCCGTAGGTGAGCGACAGCTTGTCGCCGTCGGTCAGCGTCTGGACGCTGCGGATGTCGGTGAACGGCGGCAGGACCGCGACGTCGACCTTCGCGTAGTACTTCTCCGGCAGGGCGAAGGCGATCTTCTGAACCAGCGCGATGGCTTCGAGGTGGTTCTGGTTCATCTTCCAGTTGCCGGCGATGAGCGGTTTGCGCGCCACTAGTCGTTCTCTCCCAGCACAGCGACTCCGGGCAGTTCCTTGCCCTCCAGGTACTCCAGCGACGCGCCGCCGCCGGTCGAGATGTGCGAGAAGCCGTCCTCGGGGAGGCCGAGCCGCCGCACCGCCGCGGCGGAGTCGCCACCGCCGACCACGGTGAAGGCGTCGCTCTCGACCAGCGCTTCGGCCACGGCACGGGTGCCACCGGAGAAGGACTCGAACTCGAACACGCCCATCGGGCCGTTCCAGAACACGGTCGCGGCGTCGGCCAGCTTCCCCGCGAACAGTTCGCGGGACTTCGGGCCGATGTCGAGACCCATGCGGTCGGCCGGGATGGCCGTCGCGTCGACGACGTCGAACTCCGCGTCGGCCGCGAAGCCCGTCGCGGCGAGCACGTCCACCGGCAGGATCAGCTCGACACCGCGCTTCTCCGCCTCGGCGAGGAAGCCGCGGACCTGGTCCAGCTGGTCCTCCTGAAGCAGCGAGTTGCCGACCTCGTGGCCCTGGGCCTTGAGGAAGGTGTACGCCATGCCGCCACCGATGAGCAGCCTGTCGACCTTGGTCAGCAGGTTGGCGATGACGCCCAGCTTGTCCGACACCTTCGCGCCGCCGAGGACGACGACGTACGGGCGGGCGAGGTCCTCGGTGAGCTTCTTGAGGACCTCGACCTCGGCGAGCACCAGACCGCCCGCGTACGCCGGAAGCGCACGGGCGATCTCGTAGACCGAGGCCTGCTTGCGGTGCACGACACCGAAGCCGTCGGACACGAACGCGCCGCCCGGGACGAGCGCGGCCAGCTCGGCGGCCAGTTCCTGGCGTTCCGCCTCGACCTTGCTGGTCTCGCGCGCGTCGAAACGCACGTTCTCCAGCAGGGCCACCTGACCGTCGGTCAGGCCCGCGACGGTGGCCTTGGCGGACTCGCCGACCAGGTCACCCGCCAGCGGGACGTCGACGCCGAGCAGCTCGGTGAGCTTCGCGGCGACGGGCGCGAGCGAGAACTTCGGGTCCGGCTCGCCCTTGGGACGGCCGAGGTGCGCCGTGACGACCACCTTCGCGCCCGCTTCCGCGAGCCGCTTGAGGGTCGGCAGGGCCGCGCGGACGCGGCCGTCGTCGGTGATCTTGTCCCCGTCGAGCGGGACGTTCAGGTCGGAACGCACGAGTACGTACCGGCCCGAAACGTCCCCGCTCAGCAGGTCTTCGAGGTTCTTCAGCGCCATCGGTCAGGAAAGCTTGTTGCCGACGAGCTTGACGAGGTCGGCGAGGCGGTTGGAGTAGCCCCACTCGTTGTCGTACCAGCCGATGACCTTGACCTGGTTGCCGATGACCTTGGTCAGCGGCGCGTCGTAGATGCAGGACGCCGGGTCGGTGACGATGTCGGCCGAGACGATCGGGTCGTCGTTGTAGCGCAGGATGCCGGCCAGGGGGCCCTCGGCGGCGGCCTTGTACGCGGCGTTGATCTCCTCGAGGGTCGCGCTCTTGGTGAGCGTGACGGTGAGGTCGGTGGCCGAGCCGGTCGGGATCGGGACGCGCAGCGCGTAACCGTCCAGCTTGCCCTGCAGCTCCGGCAGGACCAGGCCGATGGCCTTGGCGGCACCGGTCGAGGTCGGGACGATGTTCAGCGCGGCGGCGCGGGCGCGGCGCAGGTCCTTGTGCGGCGCGTCCTGCAGGTTCTGGTCCTGCGTGTACGCGTGGATGGTGGTCATCAGGCCCTGCTCGATGCCGAACGAGTCCTGCAGGACCTTGGCCAGCGGGCCGAGGCAGTTCGTGGTGCAGGAGGCGTTCGAGATGATGTTCTGCGAGCCGTCGTACTTGTCGTCGTTGACGCCCAGCACCACGGTCAGGTCCTCGCCCTTGGCGGGCGCGGAGATGATGACCTTCTTCGCGCCGCCGGCCAGGTGCGCCTTGGCGGCGTCGGCGTTGGTGAAGAAGCCGGTCGACTCGACGACGACGTCCACGCCCAGGTCGCCCCAGGGGAGGTTGGCCGGGTCGCGCTCGGCGAGGGCCTTGATCGTCTTGCCGTCGACGACGATGCCCTCGTCGCTGACGCTGACCTCGCCCGGGAAGCGGCCGAGGATGGAGTCGTACTTCAGCAGGTGGGCCATGGTGGCGACGTCGCCGAGGTCGTTGAACGCGACCACCTCGATGTCGTGACCGGCGGCCTGCACGGCCCGGAAGAAGTTGCGGCCGATGCGGCCGAAGCCGTTGACACCTACGCGAACCGTCACTGCTGCCACTCCCTAGAGACTCGTCCGGGATCGCCCCGGTAAGACGTCCTTTACTCGGGCGCAACCCTAGCGTGCGTGCTCGGGTGACCCTCTTTGCCCTGACGAGACTTCCACCACTCGGTGGGTCAGGTCAAGAATCGATTAAGTGCGTCGCTACCAGGACGTCTTGGGAAAACTCTCAGGTTCGTTGTGCTAGCCGTCGCTCCAGCGGGGTCCGCATCCGTGGCGTGACTCGCACCTCTCCGAACCACTCGGCCAGGTGGTTCGCCTCCGCCTCGACGGCCCGTTCGACCTCCGCGCCGACGTCCTCCAAGAGGTGATGGACGACCTCGCCGTCCGGGCGTTGCGCCCAGCCGCCGACGATCCGGCCGTCGGCCCAGACGGTGGGGCCGATGTTGCCGGTGCCGTCGAACAGCGGCGCGCGGTGCGGGCCGAGGTACCAGTCCCGCTCGATCCAGCCCATCGCCGCCGGGTCGAGGGACGGGAGCAGCGCGACCCAGGGCCCGGGCTCCTCGACCGGCTCCAGATCGTTGGCGAGCACCATGCCGGGGACTCCGTCGAGGTCGACCTCGATCGGCTGAACCGCGGCGAGGGCCTTCTTCGTCTGCCCGACCGTCCAGCCCGTCCACCACCGCAGGTCCGCTATCGGCGCCGGCCCGTAGGCGAAGAGCCACCTGCGGGCGAGCTCGGCCCTGGCCTCGTCGGCGTCCCACTCGGCGAAGCCCTGGGGCAGCCAATCCCCCATCGTGGCCCAGTAGTGCTGGCTGCTGATCCAGCTCCCGCGCGGGCGGCCGCGGACGATGCGGCCGTCGACCGCGAGCTGGAACAGGACCCTGCTGGTGACGTTGGCGATCGCCTCGTACGGCTTCCCCTTCGCCATCAAAAGTTGCTGTCTGAGACGTGGCTCGTCCTGGGAGAGCTCTTGTGCCGTGGCGGAACCACGGGCCTTCAGCGCGCGCTCGGTCGCGTCCTCGACCTCGGCGAGCCAGCGGTCCGGCTCGGGCACGTTCTCCGGATGTCCCTGCTTGCCGAGATGCTGTTCGAGCAGGCGGCGCTGCTTCTTGGCGATATCCGCCGAGCACGCCGCCTGGACCAGCGCCGCGTTCTCGTGGCCGACCACGAAAACGGTGCGGCGCATGCCAAGCATGCGGATCAGCGTGCGCTCGTCGTAGAGCGCTCGCTCCACGTCCGCGACGCCTTCGCGCTTGAGCCGGGCCCACGTCGAGAGATGGACCGTCGCCGGGTCCGTGGCGTGCAGCGCGACGACCGCGTCCGCCACGGCGTGCACCGACTCGGCGGGCGTGGCCAGGTGATGGCGCGCGGCGAGGCGGGCGCGGCGCTGCCGGACGTCGATCTTGGGGGTCACGGATCGTTCCTACCACCGGGCCCCGACAGGTTCGGTCCCCAGCGGCTGAAGGGCGCTTTCCCTACATGCGACGTGGGGAAAGCGTCCTTCACCGCGTGAGACGCGGGGAAAGTTCCCTTCAGCCCGCCCTGGACCTCACTGCCGCTCGAGCTCGAACACCGGGATGATCCGGCTGGTCTTGCTCTGGTACTCGGCGAACTGCGGCATGACCGCGGACTGCCGCGCGTAGACGTCTTCGCGCTCGGAGCCGGTGAGAACCCGCGCGCGGACCGGGAAGGTCTCGGTGCCGAGCTCGACCTTGGTGTCGGGGTGGGCCACGAGGTTGTGGAACCACGCCGGGTTGTCGTCGGCGCCGCCCTTGCTGGCGAAGATGTAGATCCGGTCGCCCTCCAGGAGCGGGACGAGCGGCGCGATCCGCTCCTTGCCGGACTTCGCGCCGGTGTGGTGGACGAGGACCAGCGGCATGCCCTCGAACATGCCGCCCGCCTTGCCGCCGGTCTCGCGGAACTCGGCGATCACGTTGCGGTTGATCTCGTCGAAGTCGAAATCGATCGTTTCTGCCATGGATCCGATCGTATGGCTCACCGGGTGACCGTATCGATGCCTGAAACAGCCATGGGCATACCCGTTTGTCGCACTATCATCGCTCTCATGGACCTCTTGGCCGAAACCCTCGCCGTGGGCGGTGTCCGGGGCACCGCCGGAGCCCGGATCGAGGGATCCGGGCCGTGGGGCATCCTCTGGCACCGCATCGCCGGCGCGGCCTTCTACGCCATCACCTGCGGGACGGCCTGGCTGGACCTGCCAGGCCACCCACCGCGGCAGCTCATGCCCGGCGACGTCGTCCTGCTGCCGAACGGCCAGGAGCACACTCTGCGCAGCGCCCCGGACGCCCCGGTCATTCCCCAGCTCTGCACGGTGGCGGAGCGGGCACGCAAATGCGGCGGCGTGCTGCGCCTCGGCTCCGGGGACGTGCAGACCCATGTCCTCGGCGCGTCCTACGACTACGACCCGGCGGTGTCCACCCAGGTGCTCGCCACCTTGCCGGACGTCGTGCACATCCGCGCGAACCGCGGCGGCGACGGGCTGGACGACACCGTCCGCCTGCTGTCGCGGGAACTGGCGGGCCCGCAGATCGCCACGGACTTCGTCCTCAACCGGCTCGTCGACATCCTCCTGGTCCAACTGCTTCGCGTGTGGCGGACCGAGAAACCGGACGAGGCGCGGGGAACCTGGCTCGGCGTCCTGGGCGACCCGTTGGTGAGCGTGGCGCTGGTCAAGATCCACGAGGATCCGGCGAGGCCGTGGACGACCGATCTGCTCGCGGCGGAACTGGCGACCTCGCGCAGCACGCTGACCCGCCGTTTCCGTGAAACGACCGGCCGGACCCCCGGCGACTACCTGACCCAGTGGCGGATGGACCTCGCCGCGGTCCGGCTCCGCGACACCGACGAAACGGTGGACAGCATCGCCCACTCGGTCGGCTACACGTCGGTGTTCGCGTTCAGCCGGGCTTTCCGGCGCGCCCGGAACGAAGCCCCCGGGCAATACCGCACCTCGGCCCGCGCGGGGCTCAGGACGGTCGGGTGACCGGAACGACGTCCAGAAGTTCTTTCAGGCCTTCGAAATCCTGCGGATTGGTGGTGTACAGCGGCATCCGGTGCGCGATGGCCACGCTGGCGATCATCAGGTCGGCCACCCGGCGTCGGGGTGTCCTGCCCATCGCGAGCACGGACGCCGACACCCTGCCGAAGATCCGTGCCGCTTCGGTTCCGAAGGGCAGCGGGTCGAACTCCGATTCCACCCGTTGCAGCAGATCCGTGCGCCGGGCCCGTTCGGCCGGGTCGGCGGCGTAGTGCGGGCCCGCGGACAGTTCGGCGAGCGTGATCGTGCTGATCGACATCAGATCCGGCAGCTGGGCATGATCGATCGTCCGGCGCAGGATCAGGATGCTCGTGTCGAGCAGGCCGTGGACCTCAGCGGTTATAGGGATCGTCCGCCTCCCCTTCGAGAGCGTCGTCGAGGTCCGCGCGGAACCTGTCCGGGTCGATGAGCGGAGCGTTCGCCGAGACGGCGGCGAACTGGTCACGGGAAACGGCGTGCCGCCGACACAGCGGGACCAGCTGGGCGATGGGCGAGCCGCTGCGGGTCACGGTGAAGCTTTCCCCGTGCTCGACCGCGTCCATGATCTCGCCGGACCGGTTCCGGAGATCACGCTGGGAGATCTCGTGCTGAACGCTCATACGCACATTTTAGTGCCCTGTGCCCCACAGTGCCACCCTGTGCCACACCCCCGTCAGGCCAGCTCTTCCTCCGGCTCGGGCTCCTCGGCAGGCCGCGTGAACAGCCGTGTCGCCGAAAGCCGCGCTACGCCGTCCGGGTCCCCGAGCTCGTCGGTCGCGTTCCGGATCGTCGCGTCGACGGACAGGTACTTGCGGCCCGCCCGCAGATCCGCGTCGTTGCGCAGCCGCACGATCAGCGGGAACTCGCTCAGCGCGCCGGCGTCGAACAGGCCGGTGGTGTAGATCAGCTGGACACCCAGCGCCTCCGCGACAGCGCGCTGCAGCTCCAGCAGATACCCGGCCGACGCGCGGCCGATCGGGTTGTCGAGGAACAGCACGCCGGAATGCCGGTTGCGTGCCTTGCCGCGGTTGTTCGCCCGCAGCGCCGCCAGGGTGCAGTACAGGATGATCGCCGCGGTCAGCTGCTGCCCGCCGGAGAACACGTCCCGGATCTCGGAAACCCGCTGCCGTTCGGTCCGCAGCACGGAGTCCGGTTTCAGCATGTCGACCCGGAATCCCTTGGGAGCGGCGGCCTGCACGCCGCGCAGCACGAGCGAAAGCCCGTCCCGCTTGACGTCCCGGCCATCCGAGGTCTTCCCCACCGCGGCTTCGTCGACGACCTCGCCCAGCTTCTCGGCGAGCACGTTCTCTTCGAGTTCGGTGAAACGGATCCGCAGGAACTCCTGACCCGACCAGTCGCCGAGACCGTCCGGCAGCCGCGAAACCCGTTGCGCCGCGCGGAGAGTGCGCAGCGCGCCGTCGACCATGCCCTGCAGCCGGGTGATGATGCCGCCGCGGTGCCGGTCGATCTGCGCGAGGTCGTCGGTGAGCGTGCGCAGCCGCGGCCGCAACGCCTCGGCCCATTCCGCGGCGTGGGCGGGCAGCTGGTCGCGGCGGACCGAGATCACCTGCTGGCGCACCGGCGTGGAGAGCTTCTCGAACCGCTTGTCCGTGGCGTACTGCGCCAGCTGATCGGCCGCGGCCCGCACCCGGCGGTCGCCCGCGTCGGCGGCGTCCTGCGCCTCGGTGAGCGCGCTGTTGAGCCGGGAGTGCTTGGCCCGCGCG
Organism: Amycolatopsis thailandensis; assembly: GCF_042723255.1. Classification (NCBI taxonomy): domain Bacteria; kingdom Bacillati; phylum Actinomycetota; class Actinomycetes; order Pseudonocardiales; family Pseudonocardiaceae; genus Amycolatopsis; species Amycolatopsis thailandensis. The sequence goes on along the minus strand of NZ_JBHXJK010000051.1, from coordinate 22,150 downwards.
GATTCCACGTCGCCGTCGAACGCCGCCTCGTCATCGTCTTTGGAAAGCAGGTGCGCCATGGACTCGGCCAGCAGACCGAAGCCGGACGCGGACGTCTTCGCGGACTCCAGTGTCGCTTCGGCGGCGGCGCGGCGCTCCTGGAGCTCTTCCCATTTCCGCGCGGCGGCGGACACTTCGAGGCTGGCGTCGTCAATCAGCGCCAAGCCGTGCTCGATGTCCTTCGGCCGCGCGTCGGAGGAGATCGCGGCGAGGGCCGACGGCTGCTCCGGGAGCTGACTCAGCTCGGCCTTGCGGGTCGCGACGAGACCGACGATCTCGGTGCGCTCCTCCTCCAGGACCGCGACCGCCCGGTTCGCCCGCGCTTGCGCGGCCGCCCGCGCCGAAGCGTCGGAACCGTCCGGCGTCTCCAGCAACGTCGAGGCCCGTTCGCGGACGGCGTCGTCCAGCGCTTCGAGGGCCGCCCGCGCGGACGCCTCGACACTTTCCGCCTGATCGAGCTCGGCCCGGAGGTCGCTGCCGACCTCGACCTTCGCATACGCCTCGGAAGCCGAGGCGAAAGTACGCCGCAACGCGTCCACCGGTTCGGCGGGCGCGGGGTCGTCCTCGGTGACGTCACTCGATCCGGGCACCTCGGCCAGTTCCGACTTCGCCGTCGTCGCCGTGCGCCGGTGCCCGTCCGCGGTGCGCTGTTCCTCACCGGCCTGCTCACGCAGCCTGGACGCCTTCACCGCGGCTTCGGACGCCGTCGCCTCGGCCCGTTCGGCGGTCTCCGTCGCGCGCTCGACGTCGTCCGTCCACTCGGGGATCTTCGTGGCGCGCGTGGCGAGTGTTTCCAGGCCGCGGGCGCGCTCCCCCGCCTCGGCCGAAGCCGTGCGCAGCTCGGGAACCCGCTCCCGCAACCCGGTCGCCTTCTCGCCGAGTCGCTGGAACTCCTTTTCCGCCTGGTCCAGCGCGGTTCGCGCGGTCTCGTGCGCGGCGCGCGCGTTCTGCCGCTGCTCGGCCAGGGTCGCGATGCTGCCGGGCGGGTAGTCCTCGCGCCAGGTCTTGAGTTTCCACGACAGCGCGCTGTCGTCGGCCAGCGCCGTCGTCAGCGCTTCCAGACGCCGCTGCCGTTCCGCGTGCCGGAGCGCGATCGCCTCGCGCTCGGCGTCGGCGGCCTCCTCGTCGTACATCGCCGGATTGGGCGGCACGAGGAACTCGATGCCCGCCTCACCCGGCAGGCGGTCGGTCGTGGTGGCCTCGGTCGTGGCCACCGGGATGATCGTGCTGGGCAGCAGCCGCCGCTCCGCGAGGACCTTCTCGGCGAGCCGGACCTGCTCCGGCTCGTTGAGCAGGATCCCCGAGACCAGCTGGGGCGCGCGGGCCAGCACGGCCGCCCGCCGCTTCTTGTCCAAAGTGGACAGATAGCGCCAGCCGGACCACGCGTTCATCCCGGCGGCTTCCAGCGCGTCCAGCGCGGCCTGGACCTCTTCGGGAGCGGGCAGGAGGCCGCCGGAACCGAGGGCGTTGAGCGCGCGCTCGTCGACGGATTCCTCCATCCGCAGCGCGGTCTGTTCCTTCTCCGCGGCCGAACCCGCCTCACGCAGGCGTTCCAGCAGTACCGGGAGGTCGGTCTCCAGCGCGACGTCGTCCGCGCCGAGGAGTTCGCTCAGCCGGGGTTCGACGGCGAGCGCGTCGGTGCGCCGGTTGGCCCTGTCGAGTTCCTCCGCCGCGCGCTCCAGCCTGTCCTTTGTGGACCCGGCGAGCCGGTGCGCGTCGTTGACGGTGGCCTGCGCGGACCGCAGATCCTCTGCCACGCGTTCGAGTTCCTGCTCACGGCGGACGAGTTCCGCGGCGGTCGTCTCGGCCTCGGTCCGGGCCGCACGCGCCGCCTCGGCGACGTCGGCCCCGGCCTTGAGCGCGCCGGACCGGACGCTTTCCGCGATCTCCTCGCGGATCTCGGCGATCCGCGCCCCCAGGCCGCGGGCTTCCGCCCGGCGCGAGGCCGCGAGGTTCGCCGACTCGTCCCGTTCGGCTTGGGCCTTCTCCGCTTCGGCGCGCAGGGCGCCGACGTGGGCTTCGGCCTTCGCCGCCTGCTCGGTCGCGTTCTTGGCCAGCGCCAGCAGGCCCCTGGCGAGCGCGGCGGCAGCGGTGTTGCGTGCCTGGAGCGCGGGCTGCGCCTTCTGCTCGCGATTCCCCACCAGTTCCCGGAAATCGCGGGCCTTGCGGGCGGCGTTGAGGTGGTTGAGCACGGTGGCGCATTCACGCCAGGCCTCGGCGGCGGTCTTGGCCTCGGCCAGTTCGCCGTCGATCCGCTTCTTGCTCTCCTGAGCCTCGTCGAGCCGCAGTTTCCCGACCAGGCGCCGGAGTTCGGTGACCCCGGCGGTGAGACGGCGATGATCGCCCTCGGCCAGCTTCTCGGCGGACTTCACCTCGTCGACGTGCTGGTCGAGCCCGCTCAGCCGCTCGTTCTCCAGTTTGTCGCGGGCGGCGACCCGACCGGCGAGCGTCCGCATCTCGGCGCGGGCCGCGTCGGCGAGTTTCCGCGACGCGGCGGCGACGCCTTCCTCCTCCGCCAGCGGCGTGAGCAGGTCGAGCGCCCCCGCGACGAAATCCCGCTCCGACAACAGATCCCCGCGCTGGGCGAGGTTGTGCGCGTAGGTCGCGACGACCTCGGCGAGGTCCTTCGGCTCCTCTTCCGAGAGGACAGCGCGCAGCAGGAACTCGACGAACGCCTCGTCGGTGCTGAACGCGAAGGCGTCCGCCGCCTCGCCCTCACCGGCGTTCATCGCGCGCTGGTACCGGAAAAGCTCGGTGTCGAGGCCGAGGCCGTCGAGCCGGGACGTCCATTCGTGGTGGCGCCGGGTCCAGAACAGCTCCAGCTCCGGCTCGCCGCCGTGCACCTTGTCGAGCTGGTCGTGGAAACCGGACATCGTCAGCAGCCTGCCGTCCGACGTCAGCGGCAGCGTGTCGAGATCGAGCGACGGGGTGGGGCGGAAGCAGTACCAGGAGTCGACGAGGTTCTCCGAGTCCGCCGACACGACGTGCCCGCGCCATTCCGACACCTTGCCGGTGATCACGCGGTGACCGGTCTCGACCTGGAGCCACTCCAGCACGACGTGCGAGACGTCCTTGGCGGCGACGAACTTCTCCAGCACCTTGGTGTTGGTCGTGCCGACGACCTGACGGCGGCCGGGCAGCATGACCGAGAAGATCAGCTTGATCAGGACGGATTTGCCACCGCCGTTCTCCAGGAACAGCACGCTCGCCGGCGACGGCCGCCGCGGCGGCCCCTCCCCCGCCAGGTGGATCCCGGCGCTGAACAGCGCGTCCTGCTTGGGCGCGGTGATGGCCGCGCCGACGCCGCTGAAGTCCAGCACGACGTCCTGGTACCGCGCGCCCGCCGGGCCCACCGAATGCAGGCGAACCCGCGAAAGCTCGTACATCTCTTCCCCTCTAAAGCGTGTCCGACGAAGTGGCACGCAGAGTCCCGCCGCCATTGGCGACCGAGACCACGTTCAGCTCCAGCAAATCGTCGAAAGCCGCGTCGGCGGCGAGTTCGCGCACCTGCACCTGATAGCGCGGTGTCGTGCGGTAGGTCCCGCCCTGTTCCCCGCTGACCTGGACGAGAAATCCTTGGTCGGCGAGGAAACGCAGCGCCCGCGCGACCATGCCGCGAGTGGTGTCCGACGCCAGCCTGCCGTCCTTGGTCGCCGCGGCCGCCGGACGCCGGGCGTAGGCGCGCCAGGCCTGTTCGAGTTCGGGCGCGTCGGCCAGCGGGTCGTTGTTCGCCTCGGCCTCCGCCGCGCGCTCGTCGAGGATCCGGCAGGCCTCGCGCACCATCGCGTCCACCTGCTCGACACTGACGCGGCCGATGTAGGTGTCGTTGGCGAGGTCGTCCGGGCGCGGGTAGCCGAGCGCGGCGGTGGCGAGGTGGACGAGCCCGTGCAGCACCTTTTCGGTCTCACGGCGTTCGCGGATCTTGCTCTGCCGCGCGTAACTGTCCATCTTGATCTCGAAGACGGACTCGTCGGTCGCGGCCAGCACGGCACCGGCCTGGAGGTTGACCTCCAGCACCATCAGCCCGAGCCCGGCCGCGACCGCGTGCGTGAGCTGCTTGAACGCCCTGTCCTCGCCGTAGCGCCGGACGAGGTCGCCGTAGACGACGTCCCGTGACGGCAGCTGCTTCGGCCGCATGCCGAACGAGACGAGCCGGGCCGCGGATTCGACGTCCCCTGTAGAAATCCCCGTCGTCACGCGACCTCCTCCTCTTCTTCGTGGCGATCGACCCTGGCCGACGAAAGCAGCAGATCCGCTCCGCCGAACTCGGGGTCTTCGAGCAACGTGCCGTCGTCGACGGCCAGCAGCACCTGGCGCTCACCCAGCCGCAGCGCCGCGCCGACCTCGGGACTGTAGGCGTGCACCGCCCGCAACGCGACCAGGGCGGGCAGCCGGGGATCGATCCGCCGGGCCTCTTCGAGCAGCCCAGACAGCCGTCGCGGCACCTCCGGCAGGTCGAGCAGGTCGTCGGCTAGCCGCCACTGTTCGTCGCCGAACTTGTCGGTGACGTCGGCGGGCATCAGCTCGGGTTCGGGGATCTCGCCGACCAGCTGGTCGCGTTCCGGCGCCGGCCGCAGCAGCAGCGACACCAGCGAGGACAGCGACGGCACCGTCGGCGGGGAGATCCCGGCACCGGCGTGGAAGAACGACTCGGCGGGCGCGACGGCTTGGGCGATCGGCAGGCCCAGCGTCGGCAGCAGGAGCTGGCCGAACAGGTCGATAGTCGCGCGTTGCGGCGGCCCGGAGAACTGCTGGCGGTCCTGTTCGGCGCGGAACACCGCACCGGCGTCGGCGAGCCTCGACTGGAGCCGCGTGTGGCGGCGGATGCAGTCGCCGACGATGTCGACGAGTTCGGCGGCGCGGCGTTTGCGGTCGAGGTCCTCGGTCTCGTCCCTCGACGCGGTGATGTTCTTGAGGATCGCGTTCTCGGCGCGGAAACGGGACTCGATATGGGACAGCGCCTGGTCCAGCAGGTCCGGGACCTCGCGCTCCCAGTCGACCGCGCGCACGTCACGCCGGGTGGCGTCGAGTTTGGCGCGCAGGGTCTCGCCGTATTGGACGGTCCGGTAGCGGGCCTGCTCGGCGGCGAGCTTGGCGTCGGCGAGGCGGCCGCGGTTGATCAGGTTCTCCAGTTTGACCTCGGCCGCGATCTGGGCGGACTCGACGTCGGTGTCCAGCGCGCCGACGAGCACGTTGATCGCCTCGTCCGTGGCGCGCAGGTAGACCTCGCCGTCGGGCGCGGCCAGCTCGACCAGCAGCTTGAAGTCGAACTGACGGCGCTGGTAGCCGCCACCGGGACCGATGGAGCCATAGACGCGCCGGAACCCGCGATCGGTGGTGCCGACGTTGATCAGGTTGTCCAGCACCCACCGGGCGACCTTGGCGTGCTCGTCCGGCGTCCGGCCCGGCGCCTGGAGCGCGACGAATGGCAGCAACCGCGTGATCACCTGTTCGTGGTCGGCGCCGGTGTCGAAGTCCATCGACACGGTGACCTGGTCGATCGTGTGCAGGGCGATCTCCGCCATCTGGTAGATCGTGGCGTCCGCCCAGTCCAGCTTCGCCTTGCGCGCGTCGAGGTCGTGCAAGGGCGCGGTGCAGGCCAGCGCCTTGAGGCGGCGGGTCAGCCCCTCGTCGGCCAGCCCCATCCCGGTCAGCTCGTCGTCTCGCACAGCAGGCCAGGCTAGTCGCCGCCCCCGACACCCCGCACGGGTGACCGGGGTGCCCGGCCCTCCGGGCGGCGGTAGCGTCTGGTTCATGCGTGAAATGAGCCGGGACGAATGGTGGGCCTTCGCGAGCGAGGGCACGCGGACGGGCATGCTCGGCCTGGTCCGCGCGAACGGTGCGGCGATCGTGACGCCGGTGTGGTTCCTGCTGAACGAGGGCCCCGACGGGGACGAGCTGATCTTCACCACCGGCACGGACACGCTCAAGGGGAAGGCGCTGCGGCGCGACCCGCGGCTCTCGCTGGCCGTCGACGACCAGAAGCCGCCGTACTCGTATGTGCAGTTCACCGCCGAAGCCGTGTTGCACAGCGACTACGACGAGATGCTCGAATGGGCGACCAGGCTCGGTGGCCGGTACATGGGCGCGGACAAGGCCGAGGCCTACGGCAAGCGCAACGCCGTACCCGAAGAGTCCTTGGTGCGGGCCAAAATCGTGAAGGTGATCGCGCGGGCCGACATCGCCGGCTGACGCTCCCTCTCTCCGTCGCATTCAGTCCTCTGGATGCGGTACTTGCGCGTGCAACTACCGCATCCAGAGGACTGAATGCGTTCTAAACGTGTCCTCGTCCCGCTGATCGCGACGCCGGGCAACACGCTCCGTGAGTGTCTTCGTCGACTATTGACACGAAGCACCCGCTGGTGTGTGATCTGAACCATAGATAGGAAAGTTTCCTAACTAAAACCTTCCCTCGCCGGGTCCAGCCCCGGTCCGCCGTTGCACCTCCCGTCCCCCACTTCACGCATGGAGGCTCCAGTGGCACCCCGACCACCGTGGCGCGCGCTTGTGACGTGTGCCGCCGCGACGGCGATGACCCTCGCCGTCCTGCCGGCCCTCCCCGCCGGCGCGGCACCGACAGACCACGAATCCGAAGCCGCGACGATCTCCCAAGGCGCCGTCGAGAAGAACCACGCGGGCTATTCCGGCACCGGGTTCGTGAACTTCGACAACGTCGTCGGCAGCTATGTCGAGTACACGGTGAACGCCGCGCAGGCCGGAACCCAGACACTGACTTTCCGCTATGCCAACGGAACCACGGTCGACAGGCCGGTCTCGCTGACCGTCAACGGCACGTCCGCCGGGACACTGTCCTTCCCCGGCACCGGCGCGTGGACCACCTGGAAGACCGTCACCAAAGACGTCGCGCTCGCCGCCGGGGCCAACAAGATCCGCACCACCGCGACGACCGCGGAAGGCGGTCCCAACGCGGACAAGCTCACCGCGAGCGGAGTGTCCGACGCCGAAGCACCGACCCCGCCCAAGAACCTGGCCGCCAAGGACGTCAAGGCCCGGAGCGCCACCTTCACCTGGGAGGCCGCGACCGACAACGTCGGCGTGGTCCGCTACGACGTCATGCGCGGCGGCAACGTCCTCAAGAGTGTCGACGGGAACACGCTCACCGCGACCGTCGACAACCTGCAGCCGAACACGGCCTACGACATCTCGGTCGGCGCCTTCGACGCGGCCGGAAACCCTTCGCAGCAAAGCAATGTCGTACAGTTCACGACGCCGTCCAGCGGGGACACCACCCCGCCGACCGTGCCGGGGAACCTGCGCTCGACGTCGGTGACCGCGAACAGCGTCTCCTTGGCGTGGAACGCTTCCACGGACGACAGCGGCACCATCGCCGGCTACGACGTCTATCAGGGCACCGCGAAGGTCGCCACGACGCCGTCCCTCGACGCCACGATCACCGGGCTGACGGCGAACACGTCGTACACGTTCACGGTGAAGGCCCGTGACCTCGACGGCAACGCCTCCGCCGCGAGCACCGCGTTGACCACCAAGACGAGTGGGAACGCGGGTGGCGGGATCCCGGAGTACGACAAGGACGTCACGAAGGTCGACCTCGCCTGGTCGGTCGGCTTCCTGCCGGACGGCAGCGCGCTGGCGACCGAACGGGACCGGTTCGAGATCCTGCGGATCACGCCGTCGGGCGAGAAGACCACGGTCGGCAAGGTTCCCGGCGCGGTCGGCACCAACGGCGAGGGCGGCCTGCTCGGTATCGCGATCTCCCCGAACTACGCCACCGATCACGCGATCTACCTCTACCACACGGCTTCCGGCGACAACCGGATCGTGAAGATGACCTACGACAACGGAAAACTGTCGTCGACGTCGACCCCGGTGCTCACCGGCATCGCGAAGAACCGCTACCACAACGGCGGACGGATCCGCTTCGGCCCGGACGGCAAGCTCTATGTCACCGCCGGCGACGGGCAGAACAAGGACACCGCGCAGAACAAGGGTTCGCTCAACGGGAAGATCCTGCGGGTCAACCCCGACGGTTCGGCGCCGAACGACAACCCGTTCTTCTCCACCGGCGGCAACGCCCGCTACGTCTGGAGCTTCGGGCACCGCAACCCGCAGGGGCTGGCGTGGGACTCGCGCGGCCAGCTGTGGGCATCGGAGTTCGGCGACGGCAAGCTGGACGAACTCAACCTGATCCAGAAGGGCGGCAACTTCGGCTGGCCCCAGTGCGAAGGCACCGACGGCAGCTGCGGCGGCACTGTCGCGCCGAAGAAGACCTGGCCGACCAGTTCCGGCGGGCCGAGCGGGATCGAGATCGTCAACGACTGGATCTACGTCGCGGCCGTCACGAGCGAGCAGCTCTTCGCCACCCAGATCAACGCGGCGGGCAACGGCGTCGGTTCGGTGCAGTCGCTGTTCTCCGGCCGCTGGGGCAGGCTCCGCTCGGTCACCAAAACCCCGGACGGCGGCCTGTGGGTCACCTCGACCAACGCGGACAAGAACGGCGGTACGCCGAGCGGGATCGACAACGTGGTGGTGCGGCTGAAGTTCCCCGGCGGAGTCCAGCCAGGAGCGTTCAAGCTGGCCAGTTCCGCGTTCGCCGACAACGCCTCCATCCCGGACAAGTACACCTGCGCCGGTGACGGCACCGCGGGTCAGGACACTTCCCCGCCGCTGGCATGGGGTGCCGGGACCACCGGCGCCAAGGGATACGCGATCGTCTTCGCCGACGTGGCCAACAACGGCAACAAACTGCACTGGGCGATCTGGGACGTCCCGGCGTCCGCGGCGTCACTGCCCGAAGGCCTGGGAACGGGCTACACCGTCCCGAACCAGAACGGCGCGAAGCAGAAGGCCATGGGCAGCGGGGCGAACACGCAGAAGTACTTCGGCCCCTGCCCCGGCGGTTCCAGCCATCCCTACACGTTCACGCTCTACGCGCTGAACACGGCGACCGTGCCGGGCTTGTCCTCGTCCTCGACGATGGCGCAGATCGAGACGGCGATCAAGAACGCCTCGACGGCCAACGTCAAACTGCGCGGCAACTCCAAAGCCGCGTCCTGAGTCACGGCCGGGGTGTCCGGAGCGGCGCCGGGCACCCCGACCGTATCCAGTGTGAACTGGAGAGACGCCACCTCGTCCGGGATTTCCCGGCGGGGTGGCGTTTTCAGTAGGCTTCACCGGGTGAAGGACTGGACGTTCTGCCCGCGCTGCGGCGACCGGACGAGGCTCGCCGGCGAAGGCGAGGACACACACGCCGAGTGCCCCGCCTGTGGCTTCACCAAGTACGACAACCCGCTGCCGACCACGGTCGGTCTCATCCTCGACGGCGACCGGATCCTGTTGCTGCGCAGGGAACACGAACCCCGGAAGGGCAGCTGGGACACCGTCGGGGGCTTCCTCGCCGGCGCCGAGACAGCGGAGGAGAACCTCGTCCGCGAAGGACTCGAAGAGATCGGCTGCGAGCTCCGGAACCTGCGCTTCGCCGGGTCGTACTCGTCGGTCTACGGCGACACCGGTCTGAAGACGATCGGCCTCGCCTTCACCTGCGAGCTCCCGCCGGACGCGGAAATCGTGCTGTCGGAAGAGAATTCCGAATACGCCTGGTTCCCGTTGGCCGAACGCCCGCCGCTCGCCTTCGCCGACTGCGAGGCCGCGGCCGCCGCGCTCACCAGCCGAACAGGTTCCGCATGATCCGCGAGCAGCGTTCGGTCATCGCCGCCGCGTCCTGATCCGGCTGGTCGATCCACCAGCTGATCAGCGAATCGACCACCCCGGTCCACACCTGCGCGATCGCCTCGATGTCGCGGTCGTCGTCCAGCCCTCGCGAGTGCATCAGCTGGGCGGCACCGACCAGCGCGAACCCGTCGAGCCGGTAGCGATAGTCGACCGCGACCCCGGCGATCTCCCCGGTCGAGGGCACCGTGGGGTCACGGAGCAGCTTCCACGCGTACCGGTCGTTGTCGAACGTCCGGAAAATCGCCGAGAGCACCGCCAGCGGCATCCGCTCGGGCGGTTCACCCTCCTCCGCCATCGTCTCGGCGACCCCTTCGGTCAGCCGGTCCCCCGCCCGGTGCAGACACGCGAGGTACAGCCCGTCCTTCGAACCGAAGTACTGGTACAGCAAGGGTTTCGTGACGCCGACCCGGCGGGCGATCTCCACCATCGACGCCCCGGCGTACCCGTTCTTGCCGAATTCCTCCGTCCCGGCGCGCACGATCTGGGTTTCCCGCTCTTCGCGGGGCACCCCCTTCGTGCCGACGGCCCTTGCTTCTGTCACGGCCGGTATCTTACCCTGAGGTAAATGACCCTAGGGTAAGTTACCTGAAGGTCAGATAACCGGGGGCGAGCCAGGGAGAGGTGCGGTGGCGGATTTTCTTGCCCATCTGAGTGACCCGGTGCTGATGGCGACGCCGGTGTTCCTGCTGTTCGTCGCGATCGAGATCCTCGCGCTGCACGTGCTGGGCCACGACGACAACGTCATCGGCTACAGCGTCAAGGACACCCGGACCAGCATGTCCATGGGCGCGGTGGCGGTGGTGATCAACGGCGTCTTCCGCATCGCCATGCTGTTCGTGTTCGCCGCGCTCTACGAACTGGCGCCGGTGAAGTTCAGCCCGCACGACTGGTGGACCTGGGTCCTGATGCTGCTGGGTCAGGAGATCGTCTTCTACGCCTACCACCGGGCGAGTCACCGCGTCCGGCTCATGTGGGCAGGCCACCAGGTCCACCATTCGAGTGAGCACTACAACTTCTCGACAGCGTTGCGGCAGAAGTGGACCCCGTACTTCCAGCTGCCGTTCTGGTCGATCCTCGCCTTCGCCGGCATCCCGCCGTGGATGATCCTCACCGGACTGTCGATCGATCTCGTCTACCAGTTCTTCGTGCACACCGAGAAGATCCGGAAGCTGCCGCGCTGGTTCGAGTACGTGTTCAACACGCCTTCACACCATCGTGTGCACCACGGCAGCGACAAGGAATACCTGGACGCGAACTACGGCGGCATCCTGATCATCTGGGACCGGATGTTCGGCAGCTTCGTGCCCGAGGGCAAGCGCCCGACCTACGGGCTGACCAAGAACGTCGAGTCCCACAACCTGCTCAAGGTCGGCTTCCACGAATACGGCTCGATCCTGCGCGACGTCCGCGCGGCCGGGTCGTGGCGGGACAAACTCGGCTACGTGTTCGGGCCGCCGGGCTGGCAACCCGCTGAGGTCAGGGTGGCCTAGCCCAGCGCGGCGGAGAGGACCTCGCCGGTCCGGCGCTTGGCGAGGTAGAACGCCGCCTCGTGCGGTTTCGCCCCGTTGTCGACGGTGTAGCCACTGTCCAGGACGCCGTCGGCTCCGGGGAACAGCGGGCCGAGGTCTGGTTTCGCGGCGACGAGATCGTCCCGGTCGGCGAGGTTAACCCAGCTCGCGACGCCGGGCGGGACGGACGGCGGTTGCGGGCGGGTCCGTTCGTAGACCACCGTGCGCAGGCCCAGCGGCGACCCCAGGGTGAGCAGCAGCGGCAGCGGGCGGCCGTGCAGATGAGCGGCTTCGTAGGCGACGACCGAGCCGAGCGAATGCCCGATGATCGCTTCGGTCTCCGGGCCGATGTGCTCGGCGACGCGATCCTGCACCTGTTTCCGGATCGTCTCGTCGGTGAGGTACAGCGTCACCTGCTTGAGCGCCTTGACCACCACGCGCTCGGCGAACGCCACCCCGAGCCTGGCGAACGGCCGCAGCCGCATCAGCGCGTTCAGCACCGGCCGGACGGCCGCGCGGACCCCTTGAACCTCGTCGGAAGTCCCGCCGAGGTGGGCCAGATCGGTTCGCGCTCGTTCCCGATCGCTTTCGCGGGACGACCGGGAGGCCGCGTTCCGGAGCCACTCCCCCGCCAGCGCCTCCGCGAACTCCCACTCTTCGACGGTCAGTTCGTCGGCACCACCCTGCTGGCCGTCGCGAAGGAAGAGGTCACCGTAGAAGGCCATCCGCGCGTCACGGGGCCGGGAGTCGCGCCACAGGGTGTCGGCCAGCGCGGGATCACCGGCGAGCCGGACCCCGCCCGCCAGGCTCGGCAGCCATTCCGCCTCGAGGGTGTCCGCGGACTTCTGCTCCTGGGCGATGCCGTGCACGAGGACGATCCGGGCCATGGCGCACAGTATCGCCGAAGTGCTTGCCGGTGCACCGCCGATGAGACAAAGTGATCTCCGTGGGAGAGCGGAGGTCGTTGGTCGTCGCGTCGCAATGCGATTCGCTGAATCTTCTTTCGTTCCTCCCCGACGTCGGACACGACGTTTCGACGGCCTTGCTCGATCCCGGCATCGGCGGCTGTGTCCCCGCGCTCGCGGACGGCCGGGGACTGCTCGTCGACCCGACGATGGTGGAACTCGACGACGCGCTGGTGGAGGCGTTCGAACGCGCGTCGGAGGACGAGGCGACCCTTTTCCTGTCGCTCGTCGGGCACGGCGAGTACGCCGACGACGACTTCTACTTCCTCACCAAGGAAACCAGCCTGCCGGTGGACAGCCGGAAGTCGTTCCTGTTCGCCCAGCGGATCAAGGAACTGCTCGGTCGCTACTCGACGCTCGACGGTCTGGTCATCCTGCTCGACACCTGCCACGCCGGGATCGGCGCGATCCAGGCGGGCAGACGCTGGTTGCGGATCGTCGGCGAAGCGGGCAGGCGGTTCGACCTGCTCACCGCGTCCGACGACCGGGTCGCCGCGAACGGCTGTTTCAGCCGTTCCCTGGTCACCGTGCTGCGTTCGGGGCACACGAGTTTCGGCGAGCACGTCCGCTGCGCGGATCTCAAACGGGTCATCACCGGGTTGTGCCCGGCACAGACCGCCGTCCATCTCGGCTTCGACGGCACCCGCGAGATCATCGGCGCGGATCAAGGCCTGTGGCTCACGCTCAACTCCTCCCCCGCGTGGCGTCGTTCGCCGCTGGCAGGCAATCCCGCGGCTCCGGACATCGAGCGGCTGACCGAGAACTACCGGCAGAAACCGGAACTCGGGGAGACCGTCGGGCATCTGCTCACCGGGGCCCGCCTGGTCGCGATCGCCGGAGAGGCCGGTGCCGGGAAATCGGCGACGCTGGCCGCGCTCGCCCGCCCTTCGGTGGCCGGATCCTATGTGCCGCCGGACTTCCTGCACGCCGTGCTGTTCGCCACCCGCGGGCAGACCGCCGAACAGCTCGCCCGGGAACTGGCCCGTCAGCTGCGGCACACGATCCCGTGGTTCGCCGAGTCCCGCGAGGCGTTCCTGAACGGTCTCGACGACAGCGCGCGGAACGGCGCAAGCGCTTTCGATCTGGAGATCCTCGGACCGCTCCGGACGGTCACTCCACAGTGGACGGACAGTCCGGTGCGGATCGCGGTGGACGGGCTCGACGAGCTCGACACGGTCGTCGCCTCGCGCCTGACCGGCCTCCTGTGGAGCCTGTCCACCGACCCTGACCTGTCGTGGGTGAAGACGGTGGTGGCGACGCGGGCTCCGGAGAAGCTGCCGTCCGCGACCGTGGTGCGCCTGATCCCGACGCCCGCCGTGGATCCGGCGATCCGGCCGATGGAACGAACCCGCCCCGGGCCACGGCCGCCGCACGACTTTCCTGGCGGGGGTAATGGCGACTCACCGACGTCCCCGAGACTCACCCCGGCGACGCTGATCGTCGACGTCCCCGGCCGGGCTCCCGTCCACCACGAACTGTCCTACGGGTTCACGACGCTCGGCCGCAGCCGTCGCGCCACCCTCCAGCTCGGTGACTCGCGGGTTTCCCGGATGCACTGCGAAATCCGGTGGGACGGAACGACGGCGTGGCTGACCGACCTCGATTCCGCCAACGGCACCTTCGTCGACAAGCGACGGGTCCTGAACGCCGAGCTGGCGCATCGCGACGTGGTCCGGGTCGGCGACTCGACGGTCACCTTCATCAGCGTCGGCCAGGAAGAGGAATGGCCCGAGGCCGACGAGGACACCGGCTCGCTGCCCGCACCCCGGCCCGCACGGGCGGTCCTGCTGGACCTGCTGTGCCTCGCTGCCGGCCGCGGCCCGATCCCCATCTCGATCCTGACCGAGGCGAGCGCCCTGAGCGGCGGCCCGGACAAGGTGGTGCACGTCCGCGACGTCCTCGCCGGTCTCCGCACCGCCGTCCGCCGGACTCAGCCGGGTCTGCCGTCCGAAACCGTGCTGTGGACCGGCCCCCTGCCCGAGGTGACCCCGAACCTGCACGCCCGCCTGGCGGTCGCGATGTCGGAAATCGAACCGGCGACCGGGGACGACGAGCCGACGCCGGAACAGGCGTACGCGGCCACCAACGAAGCCGAGTTCCTCTGGCTCGCGGGTCTGCACGAGGACGCGCTCGCTTCCGTGGAGCGGCGGGCGTCCGGCATTCCGGTGGAGAACCGGGAGACCTGGGCGATGTGGGCGCGGCGGGCGGAGCGGGAACTCGGGGAGACGCATCGGATCACGCTGCGCTGCGAGGCTCGGCACGCGACTTGGACGGGCAAAGCGGGTGACCTGGCGGGAGCACTCGCACTGTTCGAGGCGCTGTCCCCGATCGCCGTCGACACGTTGGGCGCGGGTGACGAGGACGTACTGAGCATTCGCAACAACGTCGGTCATCTGCTCGGCGAACTGGGACGCCCGGAGGATTCGCGGGCCGCTTTCGAAGCCCTGGTCCGGGACGCGACCGGCGCGCTGGGCCCGAGCCATCGGGAGACCCTGCACGCCCGGCATCTCCTCGCGGTCGCGACCGGCAAGACCGGCGACGGCGCAGAATCCTTGCGGTTGAGCCGAGAGCTGCTGCCGAGAGCCAAGAACGCGCTGGGCGACGACGCGATCGTCATGCACGTCCGGCACAACATCGCCTTCTGGAGCGCCCTGACCGAGGGCGCTCCTCCGGCGGTTCAGGAGTACGAACAGCTGTTGACCGAAGCCCGGGAACGGCTGGGCGACAGGCATCCCGACGTCCTCGATCTCCGATTCGGGCAGGCACTGGTTCGCGCCGAAGCGGGCCAGGTCACCGAAGCACTCTCGGAGTGGGCGCTGCTCTTGGAGGACTCCCTCGAGATCCGGGGCGAACGGCATCCGGAGACGGAGAAGGTCCGGGAACAGCTGGCGCACTGGCGTCCGCGGGAAGCTTGACCCACGCGTTTAGTCCTCTGGATGCGGTACTTGCGCGTGCAACGACCGCATCCAGAGGACTAAACGCGTGAAGGGGGTCAGGCCTCGTCTTCTTCCAGCATGTCCGGGGTCACCGCGGATTCGGTGTCCGGGATGCCTTGTTCCTTCGCCTTCTTGTCGGCCATCGCGAGCAGCCGGCGGATGCGGCCGGCGACGGCGTCCTTGGTCATCTGCGGGTCGGACAGCTGGCCCAGTTCTTCGAGCGAGGCCTGCCGGTTCGACAGGCGCAGCTTGCCCGCGGCGAGCAGGTGCTCCGGGGCGGACTCGCCGAGGATGTCCAGCGCGCGCTCCACGCGGGCCGCCGCCGCGACGGCCGCGCGGGCCGAGCGCCGCAGGTTGGCGTCGTCGAAGTTCGCGAGCCGGTTCGCGGTGGCGCGCACCTCGCGGCGCATCCGCCGCTCTTCCCACGCGAGCACGCTCGTGTGGGCGCCGAGGCGGGTCAGCAGGGCGCCGATGGCGTCACCGTCGCGCACCACGACCCGGTCCGCGCCGCGGACCTCGCGCGACTTGGCCTGGATGCCCATCCGCCGCGCGGCACCGACGAGCGCCAGCGCGGCCTCGGGGCCGGGGCAGGTGACTTCGAGCGACGACGAGCGGCCGGGTTCGGTGAGCGAACCGTGTGCCAGGAACGCACCGCGCCACGCGGCTTCCGCGTCGGCCACGCCACCGGACACGACGGCGGCGGGCAGTCCGCGCACCGGGCGGCCGCGCTGGTCGATCAGGCCGGTCTGCCGGGCGAGTCCCTCGCCGTCCTTGACCACCCGGACGACGTACCGCGTGCCCTTGCGCAGCCCGCTGGAGGAAATGACGTGGACGTCGGACTGGTGTCCGTACAGTTCGTGGATCTCCTTGCGCAGCCGCCTCGCCACCGACCCGGTGTCGAGTTCGGCCTCCACCACGACGCGGCCGGCCACGATGTGCAGCCCGCCCGCGAATCGCAGCATCGACGCGACCTCCGCGCGGCGCGGGCCGATCTTGGTGATCTCCAGCCGGCTCAGCTCGTCCTTCACGGCGGCGGTCATCGCCATCGCTGCCCCTCCATACCTTCAGCTCCTCCCCCGGTGAGACCGAGAGCGTCTCGCATACAGCCCGCGAGCGCATCAGGATCATGCCGCCCCGTCACGACCGGGTCAGCCACCGCCCCCAGCAACGCCCGCGCGCCGAGTTCCCCGGCCGCGTCCCGCAACCGGGCTGGTGAGGGCACCGAGTCCCGATCCGCGATGACCGCGTCCACCCTCAATTCCGGGGCGTGTTCGAAGAGTACGTCCAAATGCTTCTCCGGAGAGAATCCCGCCGTCTCCCCCGGTTGGGGGATCAGGTTGAGGATCACGACCTTCGTGGCCTCCGTTCGGAGCAACGCGTCGTGCAGGTCCGGCACCAGCAGATGCGGCAGCACACTGGTGAACCACGACCCCGGGCCGAGGAACACCACATCCGCGCCGAGGACGGCCTCGATCGCCTCGGGACACCCGCGCGGCGGCCGGTCGGCCTGCCCGGTCGGGTGCAGGCTGATCCGGTGCACCTGCCCCGGTGTCGTCGCCACCGCCACCTGACCGCGGATACGCCGGAGCGCCTCGGGGTTCTCGGCGTCCAGCCCCGAGACCTCACCCTGGATTTCCAGCGGTTCGGGTGACATCGGCAGGACCCGACCGGAGATGCCCATCAGCCTGCTCGCCTCGTCGAGCGCGGCGACCGGGTCGCCGAGCACCTCGAACAACCCGGCCAGCAACAGGTTCCCGACCGCGTGCCCGGCGAGCGCGCCGTCACCGCCGAACCGGTGCTGGAACACCTCCGCCCACAGCGTTCCGCCGTCTTCGGCGGCGAACGCGGCGAAGGCCTGCCGCAGGTCGCCCGGCGGCAGCAGCCCGAGTTCCCGGCGCAGCCTGCCGGACGAGCCTCCGTCGTCCGCGACGGTGACCACGGCGGTGACCTGCGAGGTCACCCGGCGCAACGCGGTGAGGGTGGCGTGCAGGCCGTGCCCGCCCCCCAGTGCCACCGCTCGCGGCTCGCTACTCGCGGCCAAGGTCGCGGTGCACCACCTTCACGGCCATACCGTCCTCATTGGACAGACGCTGGGCGAGTTCCTCGGAAATGGCGACGCTGCGGTGCTTCCCGCCCGTGCAGCCGACGGCCAGCGTCAGGTACCGCTTGCCCTCACGCTTGTAGCCGGCACCGATCAGGCGCAGCAGCTGGTGGTAGCGGTCGAGGAACTCGTCCGCGCCTTCCTGGCTGAGCACGTAGTTGCGGACCTCGCCCTCGAGGCCGGTGTGGTCGCGCAGTTCCGGGATCCAGAACGGGTTCGGCAGGAACCGGACGTCCATCACCAGGTCGGCGTCCATCGGCAGGCCGTACTTGTAGCCGAACGACAGCACGGTGACCCGGGTCTGCGTGCTGGCCTCGGAACCGAAGGCGTCCTCGATCTTGGCGCGCAGGTCGTGCACCGAAAGCGACGACGTGTCGAGCACGAGGTCGGCCTCTTCCCGCAGCGGCTCCAGGAGTGTGCGCTCGGCGGTGATGCCGTCGGCGAGCCTGCCGTCACCCTGCATCGGGTGCCCGCGGCGGACGGCCTCGAACCGGCGCACCAGCACCGCGTCGGTCGCTTGCAGGAACAGCACGCGCGGCTTGTAGCCCCGGGCGTCCAGGTCCTTGATGACCGAGGCCAGGTCGTCGGTGAACGCGCGCGAGCGCACGTCCATCACCACGGCGACCTTGGTGATCGCGCCCCGCGCCTGCGCGCCGAGCTCGACCATGGTGGCGATCAGCTCGGGCGGCAGGTTGTCCACCACGAACCAGCCCAGATCCTCCAGGCATTTCGCGGCGGTACTGCGGCCCGCTCCGGACAGCCCGGAAACGACCGCGACCTCCATCCCCGATCCGCGGCCTTCTTCTTGCGCACTCACGATGGTCCCTTCCCCGATCACGTACTGGACTCCCCCGCCGCCGACGACGTCTCCCCTGCGAGTGCCGCGACGACCGCTTCCGCGGTGCGCCTGCCGAAGCCGGGCACCGCCTCGATCTCCTCGAGTCTCGCCTCGCGGAGTTTCTTCACCGAGCCGAAATGCTTGATCAGCGCGGTACGGCGAGCCTGCCCCAGTCCCGGCACACCGTCCAATGCGGACACCTGCATCCGCTTGGACCGCTTCTCCCGGTGGTACCGGATGGCGAAGCGGTGTGCCTCGTCACGCAGCCGTTGCAGCAGGTACAGCGCGTCGGAGGTGCGCGGCAGGATCACCGGATCGGGATCGCCCGGCAGCCACACCTCCTCCAGCCGCTTCGCCAGGCCGACCACGGCGACGTCGGTGACGCCCAGTTCGGAGAGCACGTCCGCGGCGGCGGTGGCCTGCGGGCCCGCGCCGTCGACGACGAGCAGATTCGGCGCGTAGGCGAACTTGCGCGGCTTGCCGGTCTCCGGGTCGATGCCGGGGCGGTCCGGATCGACCTCGACACCCTCGGCGTTTTCCTTGAGATACCGGGAAAAACGGCGGCGGACGACCTCGGCGATCGACGCGACGTCGCCTTCCTCCGCCGCCTCGCGCAAGGCGAAACGCCGGTACTCGGACTTGCGCGGGATCCCGTCCTCGAACACCACGAGCGACGCGACCACGTCACTGCCCTGGATATGGCTGATGTCGACGCATTCGATGCGCAGCGGCGCGGTCTCCAGCGCCAGGTAGTCCTGCAGTTCCGCCAAGGCGGCCGAGCGGGCCGTGAGGTCACCGGCGCGGCGCAGTTTGTGCTGGGTGAACGCCTCGCCGGCGTTGCGCGTCACCGTTTCCGCGAGCGCGCGTTTGTCGCCGCGCTGCGGCACCCGCAGGCTCACCCTCGAACCGCGCAACCCGGAAAGCCAGTCGCCGAGCGCTTCCGCGTCGGCGGGCAGTTCGGGGACGAGCACCTCGCGCGGGACCGGCGATCCGAGTTCGGGATCGTCCGCGCGTTCGGCCTCCTCGCCGTAGAACTGTGTGAGGAAGTGGTCGACGAGGTCCTTGACGTCCATCTCTTCGGCCTTGTCGATCACCCAGCCGCGCTGGCCGCGGACCCGGCCGCCGCGCACGTGGAAGACCTGGACGGCGGCTTCGAGCTCGTCGTGGGCGAAGGCGACGACGTCCGCGTCGGTGCCGTCGCCGAGCACGACCGCCTGCTTCTCCATCGCGCGCCGCAGGGCGCCGAGGTCGTCACGAAGCCGGGCGGCGCGCTCGAACTCCAGCTCTTCGGAAGCGGCCGCCATTTCCTGTTCCAGGCGGCGGATCAGCGCGTCGGTGCGGCCCGCGAGGAAGTCACAGAAGTCCTCGACGATCGCGCGGTGCTCGTCGGCGGAGACCTTGCCGACGCACGGAGCGGAGCACTTGCCGATGTAGCCGAGCAGGCAGGGCCTGCCGATCTGGCCGTGCCGTTTGAAGACGCCCGTCGAGCAGGTGCGCGCGGGGAACACCCGGAGCAGCAGATCGAGCGTCTCGCGGATGGCCCAAGCGTGCGCGTACGGGCCGAAGTACCGCACGCCCTTCTTGCGCGCGCCGCGATAGACGTGCAGGCGCGGGAACTCCTCGTTCATCGTGACGGCGAGCATCGGGTAGCTCTTGTCGTCGCGATAACGGACGTTGAACCGCGGGTCGAACTCCTTGATCCAGTTGTACTCCAGCTGGAGCGCCTCGACCTCGGTGCCCACCACGGTCCACTCGACGCTCGCCGCCGTGGTCACCATCTGGCGGGTGCGCGGATGCAAGCCCGTGAGGTCGGCGAAGTAGGAGTTCAGCCTGCTGCGGAGGCTTTTCGCCTTGCCGACGTAGATGACCCTCTTCGTGGCGTCACGAAATTTGTACACGCCAGGGGCGTCCGGGATGCTCCCCGGCGAGGGACGGTAGGTGGTCGGGTCAGCCACGTGGTCAAGCCTATGGGGCACCACCGACAGTCTTACGAGCCCCCGTCCTAAGCCGGGCTCCGGTCAACCCTTCGAGTGGCCGTTCCCACGATCCGGTCCGTATTTCACTACGTATACCGACCTAAGTCGGGTATTGGGCCGGAACCGACGTTCGTTGGTTCCTAGCGGGTGAACCGGGTGATTACTTTCCGTCCCAG
Source organism: Amycolatopsis thailandensis (assembly GCF_042723255.1). Taxonomy (NCBI): domain Bacteria; kingdom Bacillati; phylum Actinomycetota; class Actinomycetes; order Pseudonocardiales; family Pseudonocardiaceae; genus Amycolatopsis; species Amycolatopsis thailandensis. The sequence goes on along the minus strand of NZ_JBHXJK010000051.1, from coordinate 1,900 downwards.
TTCCACTTCACTCGGTTCTTCGTCAGATGACGCTCGAAAGGACTCCTGCACCGTGAGCCGTCTTCGCACGCTGGGCGCCGCCACACTCGCCGCCGCAGCCCTCACCATGACCGCCGGCGTCGCCTCCGCCGGCACCCCGACCGGTGTCCAGCCCAACATCGTGGGCGGCGGCACCGCCCCCACCGTGAGCTGGGGCGCCCAGGTCTACGTCAACACCCCCGGCCGTCAGTGGGACGGCTTCAACTGCTCCGGCAGCGTCATCGCCCAGCGCTGGGTCCTGACCGCCAAGCACTGCCTCGACTCCGACGGCAGCGGCATGCGCGTCCGCGTCGGCAGCAACCAGCTCCAGGGCGGCCGCGTGATCGCCGTCGACCGCAAGGTGTCCTCGCCCGCCGGCTCCGACATCTCGCTGCTGCACCTGGCCTCCGACGCCGGTGTCACACCGATCAGCCTGGCCAGCTCGAACCCGTCGGTCGGGTCGACCAACCAGCTCTACGGCTGGGGCCGTGAGACCCCGACCGGCCCGCCCGCCTCGGCGCTGAAGGTGGCCAACGTCCGCGTCAGCGGCAGCTCTTCGGACGCCTACGGCGGCCCGGCGATCCAGAGCGTCGGCATCAACGGTTCGGCGTGGAAGGGCGACTCGGGCGGCCCCCAGGTCTCCAACGGCGTCCAGGTCGGCGTCGCTTCGACCGTGCAGAACCAGAGCGGCTCGAACACCCGCGGCACCAACAACTACGGCAGCGTCGCTTCGGCCCGCTCCTGGATCCGCACGACCGCCGGGGTCTGACCTCACACCCCGGTGGGGCCCCTCCGAGACGCGACCCGTCTCGGAGGGGCCCTTTCGCGTCCGGGTGTCGGTGGGGTGTGGGACGCTCGCGGGCATGCGGATCGCGACCTGGAACGTGAACTCGATCGGGCCCCGGCTGCCGAGGGTGCTGGAGTGGCTCGGCTCGGCCCAACCGGATGTGCTGTGCCTGCAAGAACTCAAGAGCGGCACCGACGCCTTCCCCTATGACGCCGTGCGGGAAGCGGGTTACGAGACGGCCGCGTACGGCATCGGGCGCTGGAACGGCGTGGCCATCCTGTCCCGCGTCGGCCTGGAGGACGTGACGCGCGGCCTGACCGGCGAGCCCACCTTCGAGGACAAGACCGACGCGCGGGCCATCGGCGCGACCTGCGGCGGGCTGCGGCTCTGGTCGGTCTACGTGCCGAACGGCCGCGACCTCGAGAACCCGCACTACAACTACAAACTCGCGTGGCTCTCGGCGCTGGAAGCGACCGTGCGCGAGGAGCAGGCGCGCGGATTGCCGTTCGCCGTACTGGGTGACTTCAACATCGCGCCGACCGACGCGGACGTCTGGGACATCGGTGTGTTCGCCGAGTCGACGCACGTGACCGAGCCGGAACGGAAGGCCCTGGCCGCGCTGCGCGACCTCGGCCTGTCCGACGTGTTCCCGCGGCCGCTGAAGTACGACCACCCGTTCACCTACTGGGACTACCGGGCCGGGAACTTCCCGAACAACAAGGGAATGCGGATCGACCTCGTGTACGCCGACTCTCGAATCTCCGGCGCGGTGACGGATTCCTATGTGGACCGTGAGGCGCGGAAGGGGAAGGGTCCCTCGGATCACGCGCCGATCGTGGTGGATCTTTCGCTTTGAGGGCCTTCACACCTCCCCCAAGTACGTGAAGGCCCCCTTCATTGCGCTAGGCGCAGTGAAGGGGCCTTCACGTACTTCAGGCGACCAAGGTGCCGAACCGCGGAGGGCCGGGTGGGTCGTGAGTCTGGAGGCAGGCGAAAACCCGTACCGGATGTCATGAAAGGGTCGTTCAGGACGAAAAACGTCTTGAACGACCCTTTCATGACATCCGACGGTGAGCCACTGGGGTACGTGAGCCC